>CADBON010000183.1 GCA_902796315.1 Oscillospiraceae bacterium
ACCGATGGAATATCGACGCCAGTTCGTCGCTTGAAAACCTAATATTGTGTCATAGGGGTCTTTTTTTGTGCTGTCCGTACAAATTGGGGCAGTTCATTTCTTTTTTGTGCATTTCTTATTTGAATATCGACAGGTCGATCTGATCGGCGATCACGGCGCCGCCTTTGGCGTTGGGGTGCAGTTTATCGGGACCGACGTAGGACGGCTCGGCGTAATAATCGTCGTGCGGGTCGGAAAACGGCGTTGCAATATCGACGAAAACGTCAAACGACGCTTTGTTCTCATCGAGCAGACGGTTGACCTCGCGCCGCACATCATCCTTTTCGTGCGAAGCGTCGCGGTTGGCGCCGAAGGGGATGATGTTGAGGGCCACGACCTTCGTCCCGCGCGCCTGCATATTCTTCGCGATCGTCAACAGCGCGTTGCAAACGTCCTTCGGGTCGGGCTTCTCACCGGCGCCGGGGGAGTTGATGCTTTTGAACTCAAAACAGTCGTTCACGCCCAGCGCAAGGATCATATAGCGAACGTTCTCGTATGGGTATACGTCGTCGGAAATGCGGGTCAGGGCGCGTGTTCCGTACAGATCCCCGGCGGGGAACCATTTGTTGTAATCATACAGCAGACGGTTTCCCATCACGGCCTTGTTGATAAACGAGTAACGGCCGGGGTAAGCGGCGCGCAATTTTTTCTCAAAGGGGTTTGTCCAAAACCCCTGCTGACTGAGTGAATCGCCATAAACGACAATGGCCTCGGCGCCGTCGGCGTTGCGCACTTCGACTGCGTCCAGCAGGGGAATCGGGCGCGGGAAGTACATTCCGAGCGATTTTTCTGCCTTGTGGCGAAGGTCGTCGCGGCGACGCAGTTCGTCGGGTGCGTACACGGCGCCCGTCTGGTTGCCCGTCTGGTACAGCAGCGTTGCCGAATCCAGCAGGTTGCCGCTGAGGAGTTTCCCTTTCTTGACAAAGATGCTGACGCGATAAAACGCGCCGACTGTCAGTTCCAGCGGCGCTTCTTCGGAAACGATCCGTTCGCCTTTTCGCAGGGTGAAACTGCTTTTTTTGCCGTAGGTGAGCGGCAGGATCTCGCCTGTGGCTTCTCCTTTTTCGGTGCAGGTGCAGACGGTGACCGCACCGATCAGCACGTCCTCTTTGCCGTGTGTGTTCGAGAGCGTCACGCGGACCGCTTCGCCGGTAATGGCCGTATTAAGGATGATGGAATAGGTTTTCGGCTCGCTCGGGTATGAGAAGTACGAAAGGCCGGCCTGCGCCTGTCCCCAGGTCAGTACCCATTTGCGTTCGTCCATGGATATCTCTCCTTTTGTAATACGGAAATGCGGTTTATTCGTCGGCAGTTTCCGCGATCGGCTCGGCTTCGGAAACAGACGCGTTGCGTTCTTTGATCTCTCTCATCATCTGTCTGTGTCCATCGCCCGTAATGTTATAAAAGTGCATCGGGACGAGCATCAGCAAATAGCCGATGGCGGGCAGCAGCGTGGTGAGGAAGAAGAGCGCGAAGTTCGTCTGTGAGTTTTGGATGAGGTTGCCCTCGGTGTGACTGACGTAACCCGTCCAGCCGAGGATGGCAAGTCCGAGCGACGACGAGAAGGTGTTCTCGATTTTGCCCGTGAAACTCATGATCGAAAGCATAATTCCCTCAACGCGGGTCCCGGTTTTCCACTCGATATAATCGACCGTTTCGGCCTCCATCTCTTTTTGCATCAGGTTTTTGAACTCAAGCGGGATGGACGCGAGCGCGGTAAAGATGCAAACGAGGATGCCGGTGACGATCGGCACGGGCGTGCCCTCCGGCTTCTGCAAAAGACCCTTGAAGCACAGCAGAGCGAACAGCAGGTGGATGGCGATGGCGCTCAGACAGCACACTTGATAGAATCGGCGCGAGTCGGCCTTGGCGCCGAGCTTCTCGACGATTTTCGGAACGAGGACGCCCGCGAGTAAAAAGCCCGGGAACTTGACGACGTCGACCACCGCGTTGTATTTCAGATTGAACATCAAGTCCGCTACAAAATAGAACGAAACCTGCTCGGCGACTTTGCACAGAACAAAGAAGATATTGCACAGGAAAAGCATCAGCAGGGGGCGGTTTTGGAACAGCAGGCGGAAGCAATCTTTGACCGAGGGCGTGTCGGAACTGTGGTGTGCGCGTTCGGTCGTGTTTTTGTAGGTAAGACGCGTGAGCAAGAAGATGCCAACCGCCGAAATAATGGCAGAGGTCAGATAGGCCTGCGGCGTGTGGCTTTTGAAGTAGGGGAGCCAGGCCGCGCCTGCGACAAAGACCTGGGGCAGAGCGCCGACGATCGACCGCGTGATGGAACTGATGCCGAACAGTTTCGTTCGCTCGATGCCGTTCGGCGTGATGGAAAAGGCCAGCGCGCCCATCGGGATATCGAATGCCGTGTAGGTGACGTCCAGCATCACAAACAGGAACGTCGTGTAGATCACGTTGAACACGGGCGGCGCATCGGCGCTGCCGACGAAGAAGAGGATCATCACCAGCGATACGAAGATGGGCGACCACTTGATGTACGGGCGCATTTGCCCGTTTTTGGTGCGGGTTCTGTCGACGATGATGCCCATGATCGGGTCGTTGATCGCGTCAAACAGACCGCAGAAAAAACGGATGACCGAGGCGGTGCCCATCGGGTCCGCCAGTTTTTTGAACAGAACGTTCGTCAAAAAGTAGTTGATGTACTTGGAACTCGTCATCGAGGTGTTCATGCCCTGCGCGCCGCGTCCGAGCGCGTACGAGATCGTTTCGCGCCACGTCAGGTACGTTTCCTCGCCGACGTCTTTTTTCACGATTTTGGAGTCCAGAAAGGTTTTTACTTTGCTCATGTCATCACTCCTGATTCAGCATACTATAATCATAAGCGCCTTTTGAGGAATTGTCAAACGGTTTTCAACACTTTGTACAAAAAAAATCGGAAATCTGCGGTCAATTTATTCGTAAGCATGTGCAGAAATGCCGATGTGCGTCTTGACTTTCCGATTTGTGTGCTATATAATGTGCTAAAGTTGGATAGAGGCGCGGCGCCCATCAGTACCCTTCGCCTGCAGGCAAAGACGTCCGGGAAAGGGAGCGCCGCCGAAGTGAAATCACCGTTGCCTGGTCGGTGCTTTCGCTGGGCCGGCGGGGAATACCCGTCGGACTGTCACGATTCGTGGAGCGCTATCTGAATACAAACTGATTTTGTATTTTGAAAGACCGCTTCCGTTGAAGCGGTCTTTTTGAATAAATTCTCAGCAGAAAGAAGAGATTGAGATGAAAAAGATTCTTGCGTTACTCCTTGTTGCTTCCATTTTGTTGTGCTTCGGCGCGTGCGGCAAAAGCGGCGGCGACGATACCACCGCGGCTCCCGCCGGCGATGCGGGCGAGCAGACCGTACCGACCGGCGTTGAAGACGGCGTTCTGACCGTGGCAATGGAATGCGCCTACGCGCCCTATAACTGGTCGCAGGCGGATGATTCCAACGGCGCCGTTCCGATCAAAGACAGCAACGAGTATGCCAACGGCTATGACGTGATGACCGCCAAGCAGATTTGCGAAGCCAACGGCTGGGAACTGGAGATCGTGCGTCTTGACTGGGATTCCCTCGTACCTGCCGTACAGACCGGCCAGGTCGACGCCGTTATCGCGGGTCAGTCCATGACCGAAGATCGTATGGAAATGGTCGACTTTGCCGGCCCGTACCTGTATGCTTCCATCGTTTGCCTGACCAAGAGCGACGGCAAATTTGCGAACGCCGCTTCCATTGCCGACCTGAAGGGCGGCTCCTGCACGTCGCAGCTCGGCACCATCTGGTATGACAGCTGCCTGCCGCAGATCGAGGGCGCTGACGTGAAAGAGGCCAAGTCCGACGCGCCTGCCATGCTGATGGCGCTTGAGACCGGCGACGTAGACTTCGTCTGCACCGATATGCCCACCGCACAGGGCGCTGTGATCGTTTACCCCGACATGAAGATCCTTGATTTCGAGGGTGAAAACGGCTTTAAGGTCGACGAAGGCGAAATCAACATCGGTATTTCTGTTATGAAGGGCAACAACTTCTTGAAGGATAAGATCAACGAAGTGCTTGCCGGTAAGACTGCCGACGATTTCAACAACCTGATGGCCGAAGCGATTAAGGTTCAGCCGATTTCCGACTAATACGATTTGTAGATTTGTAAAGGATAGACATGGGCACTTTTTTCGATTTATTTACGGACGTTGCCGGTCTGTGGCAAAAGTACTCTTCCCAGTACCTTTCCGGCGCGTGGAGCACCATTAAGCTTGCCGTTATTGCGACTGCGGTCGGCTGCATCATCGGCCTGGCCTGCGGTATTCTGCAGACCATTCCCCACGCCAAGACCGACAATCCCGTCAAACGGGTATTGTTGACGGTCCTGCGTGCCGTCATTCGCGTGTACGTCGAGGTTTTCCGCGGTACGCCGATGATTTTGCAGGCGGTTTTCATCTATTTTGCCGTGCCGTATTTTACCAAGAACGCGGTGCGGCTGGAGATGGTACCCGCCGCCTACCTGGTCGTTTCGATCAACACCGGCGCCTATATGGCGGAAACGGTGCGCGGCGGCATACTCTCCATCGACGTCGGTCAAACGGAGGGCGCCAAGTCCATCGGTATGAATCATTTTCAGACCATGCTGTACGTCGTTCTGCCGCAGACCCTTCGCAATATTTTGCCGCAGATCGCCAATAACCTGATCATCAACATCAAAGACACGTCCGTGATGTTCATCATCGGCTATTCGGAGTTGTTTGCCGTTCACAAGGGCATTACCGGCGCAACGTACAAGTATTTCCCGTCCGCCGTCATTGCCATGATCATTTATCTGATCATGACCATCGTCTGCTCCGCGCTGTTGCGGCTGTGGGAGAATAAGATGGACGGGCCCGAGAACTTTGACATTGCCACGACCGATACCCTGGCCCACACCAGCGGCATGATCAACTACCCGAACAAGAAAAAGAAGAACGGCGCCAAACGCCGTCGCCTGGCATTGGGGGATTTGCGATGAACAAACAGAACATTTTACAAATCCGCCACCTTTCCAAGACGTTCGGCAAGAACGAAGTGCTGCGCGATATCGACTTTTCTGTCAAAACCGGCGACGTGACGACCATTATCGGCTCGTCCGGTTCGGGCAAATCGACCCTGCTGCGCTGCATCAACCTGCTTGAAACGCCGACTTCCGGCGAGATCCTGTACCACGGCGAGAACATCATCAGTCTCAAGGGCGGCGCGCCCAAGTACCGCTCGCACGTCGGCATGGTGTTCCAGTCGTTTAACCTGTTCAACAATATGTCGGTTCTCAAGAACTGCATGGTCGGGCAGATCAAGGTGCTGGGCGCCGGCCGTGATGAGGCGCAGCAGCGCGCTATGGAGTACCTGAACAAGGTCGGCATGTCGCAGTACATTCACGCCAAACCGCGGCAGTTGTCGGGCGGTCAGAAACAGCGCGTCGCGATCGCGCGCGCCATGTCCATGCAGCCCGAAGTCCTGCTCTTTGACGAGCCGACAAGTGCCCTTGACCCCGAAATGGTCGGCGAGGTGCTTTCGGTCATGCGCTCGCTCGCAAAGGACGGCATGACGATGATCGTCGTCACGCATGAAATGGATTTTGCCCGTGAGATCAGCAACCACGTTGTGTTTATGAGCAACGGCGTGATTTGCGAAGAGGGGAGTCCCGACGAACTTTTCCTGCATCCGAAAAAGCAGGAAACGGCCGATTTCCTTTCGCGCTTCCGCTCCGAGTAACGATTATAAAATACCGCCTCGCGTGAGGCGGTATTTTTGTCTTTACAGAATGATTTGCAAGTGATAGAATAAAGATACTTGAAAAGGAGTGAGGGCTATGAAAGAAACAACCACGGCCAAGCCGAAGTCAAAAGGACTTGAAACGTTCTGGCAGTTCGTGAAATTCATTTTTGTCAGTTTGCTGGCAATGATCGTCCAGTTCGCGCTGCTCAATATTCTGAAGGCCATTCCCGCCATCGACGCCCTGCGCGCGCAGGATTTTCACTGGTTCGTGTTCCACTATCTCGCCCCGAAAGAGGGACTCGGCTATTTCATCGAATTCAACGTCGCCAACATTGCGGCGCAGATCGTCGCTTTTTTCGTCAACCGTGAAAAGACATTCCATTCCGGCGCCAACGTCGCTGTAACGCTGCCGATCTACATCGTGTTCACGGTCGCCCTGCTGTGCTTCTCGGCGTGGCTGTCGCCCACGCTGAACGACGTGTTTATGACGAAACTCGGCTGGAGCGCGACGCTTGCTCTGAACGCTGCCACGATGTGCTGCAGCTGTATCCAGTTCTTCCTGTATTTCCCGGTCGATAAGATCCTGTTCCGTAAGAAAAAGGAAGAGAAACCCAAAGAAGAAAAGGACGCGTAATCGTTCCAAGAAAAGCACTTGTGCAGGCAAGTGCTTTTTTTGTTTGGTACATTTGTACAAAGAACGATTGGTTTTTTCTATGGGCGGTGCCGGTATAGACCTTGCAACTCTGGTGCGGGAGATGTACAATAAATGTATAACATTTGGAGGTGTAGTTATGAAAAAAGCGTTATCCGTGTTTTTGGCTGTGTTGATGGTAATCGCCATCTTGCCGTTGACTTCTTTCGCAATCACAAGTGGTGATTGGGAATATGAAGTGACAAACGGTAACGCGACCATTACCGAGTACTACGGGAAATCCGCCACTCCCGAGATCCCGTCGACGATTGACGGCTATACCGTGACCGGCATCTATAACGATGTGTTTAATGACAAAACAACGCTGAAAAGCGTGACCATACCGAACACTGTTACCGATATCGGTATTGCCGCTTTCGCGCATTGCACCGCGCTGGAAAGCATTACGTTCCCCAACAGCGTCAAAACGCTCGGCGGCAGCGCGTTTGAGGATTGCACGGCGCTGAAGACCGTGAAGATGGGCAGCGGCCTTACCACGGTCGGCAATTTTGCGTTTAAGGACTGTACGGCTTTAAGCAGTGTGACGTTTGGAAGCAACGTCAAAACCATTGGGGAAGGTGCCTTTTTTAACTGCACCAAGTTGACCGCCGTAACGCTTCCGAATAAACTTACAACGATAGGTGTTTATGCGTTCTATGAGAGTTCGGCACTCGCAAGCGTAACCATCCCTGCCAGTGTTACAACTATCGGTAAGTTTGCATTTGATCGCACTTCGGTTAAGCAAATTACTTTTTCCGGCAATCTTTCTCAGTGGAATTCAATTAAAATGGGTCAGGATATAACGCCGAGCAAGGATGAGAGCGTTGTATATTGTAAGGGCGCTGAATCAATCACCCTGAAAGCAGCCAATGCGACGGGCGGTGTTACGGTTTCTTGGACCAAGGTTACGGGTGCGAAAGGGTATACGGTTCGCCGCAAAGCGTCCAATGAAACCTCTTACACAACCCTCGGCAACACGACCGCTTTGTCCTACACTGACAAAACGGCAAAAACAGGCGTTACCTACACCTATGCCGTCAGGGCTTATTCGATCAATGACGATTACGGTAAAGCATACGGTTCTTACACATTTGTCAACAGTTTAAGACTTGCTAATCCCGGGGTGACGCTTACCAATCTTGCGTCGGGTATAAAGGTTGCCTGGGGAAAGATCGCGGGCGCGAAAGGGTACACGGTGTATCGCAAAGCAGCCGGTGAGAGTTCTTACACCAAACTCGGCACCACCACCGATTTGTTATATGCCGACAAGAACGTAAAAGCGGGCGTCAGTTACACCTACGCCGTCAGGGCATATAACGGAAGCACTACGAGTTGGTTTACTGCTAAGACAGTCATTCGATTAACCAATCCCGCCGTGAAGCTCACCAATATCGCTTCGGGCATAAAAGTGACCTGGGGCAAGGTCGCGGGTGCGAAAGGGTACACGGTGTACCGCAAAGCCGCCGGTGAAAGTTCTTACACCAAACTCGGCAGCACGACAGATCTGCTTTATACCGACAAGACCGTAAAAGCGGGCGTCAGTTACACCTACGCCGTCAGGGCGTATAACGGCAGCACGATGAGCTCGTTCTCGCCCAAAACGGCCATCCGCTTGACAAACCCCGCTTATACGCTGGCGAAGGCGAGCGGCGGCGTGAAGGTGACCATCACAAAAGTGACCGGCG
>CADBON010000184.1 GCA_902796315.1 Oscillospiraceae bacterium
CACCGCATCGCGCGACGGGTCGACCTTATCGCCCACGACGGCAACACGGCCGTTTACCTTGACGCGGCCGGCGGCAATCAGCTCCTCTGCCTTGCGGCGGGAAGCAACGGCGCACTCCGACAGGTATTTTTGAAGACGCTCTTCCGCCATCGCGAACGGTTATTCGGCGGCGGGTTCTTCGACCTCGGCGACAGCCTCGTCAGCCGGTTTTTTCTTTTTGTCGGCAAGTTTGGTGATCTTGTCAAACATATCGGGCGCAAGCGAAACAGCGCGCTCGATGGCGTTATCGTTGGCCATGATGTGCTTGACCGAAACCTCGCCGTCCTTGACGACCAAGAACGCAACGGGGTTAATGGTGATACCCGCGCCGCCGGCACCGCCGAACAGCTCCACGTTATTCTTCGACGGGAAGTCCGAACCGCCCGAGGCAAAGCCGTACGTAACCTTGGAGACCGGGATGATGGTCAGACCGTCGGGCATGGTGATCGGGTCGCCGATGACCGTACTGACGTCGATCAGATCCTTAACTCTCTCGATCGTGGTTGCGAGAATGCCGTTTGCAGATTTTTCCATTAGGAAACACCGTCCTTATCCAGTATTTTTTCTTCTATTTGACCCTCTCCGTCAACGGACGGAGTGGCTTTACGGGGTTTGGCGGCCGCTTTGGGCGGCTTTTTGCTGGCGTCGCTCTTTTTCTTGGAGAAGAGCACCTTGAACAGAACACGGAACAGCAGTTGTACGGCCAATACGACCAGTGCATTGGTGATCTGAATCGGGATCACGTGCAGTTTAACAAACGCTTCGGCTTTTGATTTCTGCGCGAGATAATCGGGGCTTATGTCAACGTCGTATTTCTTGACCTTGCAGGTGGAGATCAGTTTGCCGAGAACGGGATACAGCCACGCGCAGAGTTTGCCGTATTTGATCGCCGTGTCGGCGGCGTCGCCGCCGGTGACCGTCATTGTGAGCAGCAGTTCGTCGATCGTCAGTGTGCGGTATAGTTTACCGAAAAAGCCGCTGAGCGAGCGTCCTACGGCGCGGAGCATACGCTCCAACCCGTCAAATCCCTGATCCAGATACAACTGCTTGATGAGGCCTGTACCCTTCTGTGTGGTCTCCTCGGGCTTTTCTTCTTCTTCCGAGGGCTCGTCGTCCTTTTTCTTTTTCTCTTTTTTCTTTTTCGGTTTCTTTTCCTGCTTCGGCTTGGATGTGTCAAGCACCGTGAATTTCAAAAACAGCCAGCGCGCGCGTACGACCGTTTTATCGGTGTACTCGATTTCCGCGCCGAGCGGTATGGCAAACAGAATGCAGAAAAAGAGGACTATTCCCAATAACGTATATAAAACCGGCATATAAGTCCCCCTAACGTTCGAATGAACGGTTTATTCTTCGGCGTTGCCCTCTTTCATTTCGACCTTCGGCTCGGTGCCGTCGGCTCCGCCGTCAAACATTGACATCTGCCCGTCGTCGACGTCCGCCATCAGAACGTCGCGGTCGCCGCTGGGCACCTCCGGCAGATCGGCAAGACTTTCAAGCGAAAAGCACCGCAGAAAATTGGAGGTCGTGCCGTACAGGATCGGACGGCCGGGAACGTCGAGACGGCCCTTTTCTTCGATCAGCTCGCGGGCGACGAGCGTCGTCAGAACGCCGGAACAGTCAACGCCGCGGATCTGCTCGATGTATGCTTTCGTGATGGGCTGATTATAGGCGACAATGGCAAGCACCTCAAACGCCGCCTGCGACAGCGGGGCGTTTCGCCGCAGATCCAACAGTGTGCGGATGGGTTCGATGTACTCTTTCTTACTGCAAAGCTGGAATTTCGTGCCGAGTTTCAGAAGGCAGATGCCGCTCTCGTCTTTATTCAGCTTTGCAGTGAGCGCGTCCAGCACAAGCAGCGTCTGCTCGCCGTCAAGACCGAGCACGTCGCCGAGTTTGGTATATTCCACCGCTTCCGCTGCGGCAAAGAGCACGGCCTCAGCCGCGGCTAAGAGTTTGTTGTCCATCAGGTCGTTTCATTTCCTTCCAAGAGTTCGATCCGCGCGTCTTCACCGTCGCCCGTGATGTACACGGTTTTGTCGCGCGCCATCTCCAATACGGCGAGGAACGCGGCGATCAGTTCCGAGCGGCTTTTCACTTCGCGGTAGATATCCATCAGTTTCCGTTTGCGCTTCTTTTTCAAAGAGGTCAATATCGAATCGATCTTCGACCCGACAGAAACGATTTTGCGGGCGACAATGGTACGGAACGAATCCAGCGGCGGCGGCAGTTTGCGCAGCTTTTTGCCGGCGGCGGCCGAGTAGGCGCGCAGGAGTTCTTCCGGTTCGTGCAGACGGCGGTAGGTGCGGTCGGGATCGATCTCCTCCGGGAAGGGGCGGGCGAAATAATCGAACCCTTCCGTATTCCCGGCCAAATCCCCCGCCAGCATCTTGCAGACGCGGTACTCAAGCAGTTCGGTCTGCAGCTGTTCTTTAAGCTCGTCCGCTTCTTCGTAGACGGGCAGCAGCGAAACGGTTTTGAGATATACGAGCCGCGCCGCCATCTCCAGGAATTCGCTTGCGACCTCCATATCCTCCTCTTGCATTTGGCGGACGTAGGCGGTGTACTGGTCGACGAGTTCCACGATGGGGATATCGTAAATATCCAGTTTATGTACGGTGATCAGGTGCAGCAGAAGGTCCATCGGGCCTTCGAACACCTCAAGCTTGTAAGAAATCTGTTCCATATTATCCAATCCAGGCAAACGGCAGCGCCGTCAGGGCGTTCAGGCCGCTGAAGACGGCCGTCGAGAGCCACACAAGCGGCCGCGAGAGTATGCCGGTAAACAGTAAAATCATCAGACCGATCATGATATAGCGTTCGTATTGCATCACTTTGTAGTACGTTTTGGCGGGCAGCAGAAGCGTTGCGATACGTGAGCCGTCCAGCGGCGGAATGGGCAGGAAGTTAAAGACCGCCAACTGTACGTTGATGACCGCGGCAAAGGCAAAGAAAACGCAAAGATACCGTACGAAGAGCGCGGACGTGACGGCAGACAGCAAATGATAGAGAAGTAAATACACCGTCGCCTGCAGCAGGTTGCACACAGGCCCCGCAAGCGCAACCAACGCCATGTCGCGGCGTGGTTTTTTAAAATTGCGCATACGCACCTCGACGGGCTTTGCGTAACCGAATCCGAACAGCAGGATCATCGCCGCACCGATCCAATCGATGTGCGCCATCGGGTTCAAGGTCAGGCGGCCACGCAGACGCGGCGTATCATCGCCGAGCTTGACCGCTACGCGCGCGTGCGCATATTCGTGCAGCGGCGTGGCACAGAACACGACGTACAGAATGGCGCCGATTTGAATCAGAACGGTGGCGAGATCGGCATTTCCGCCGATCAGCTGGCGAATCAGACTAATCATACATGCACTCCGATAAAAATATCAATTTATTGTATCAAAATACAAATAAAAGGTCAAGACCTAACCAAGATTTAACGGCGAACGACAACGACGCGGTCAGTGCCGGAGCCGTCCTTCAATAAGCGTCCGCCCGAAGCCGAAATAAACAGCCGTAAAATCGGCTCGGCTTGCCCTTCGCCGCATTCCATGGCGAGAGTGCCGTCCGACGGGAGCAGCGGGAACCATTTTTCGGCAAGCGCACGGTAGAACGTGAGCCCGTCCTCGCCGCCGTCGAGCGCCATCTTTGGCTCGCGCCGCACCTCGGGTTGAAGATCGGCTATTTCCGACGTGGGAACGTAAGGCGGGTTTGACAGGATCATTTCCGGCAGAGGAACTCCTGCAAGGGGGCCGCCCTCCAGTACGTCTGCTTTCAGCACGGTGACGTTCGGCGCGTCGAGCTTTTCTTTGTTCTTGTTCGCATAGGCAAGCGCGTCGTCGGAAAGATCGATGCAGAACACGCGCACGGTCGGGAACAGTTTCGCAACGGTGATCCCCACGCAGCCCGTACCGCAGCACAGGTCGTATATCACGGCGCAGGGTCGTTTGCGCAGCTGCTCAACGGCAAAGGCCGGAAGCAGTTCGGTCTCGGGGCGCGGAATCAACACGCCCTCCCCTACCAGAAAGCGGTAGCGTTCAAACCCCCACGAGCCGAGAATGTATTGCAAGGGTTCGCGGCTTGCTCGGCGCTGGACACAGATCATATACTTCTTTTCCAGTTCGGGGTCCAGTTCCTCGCCACCTTTAAGCAGCAACTGCGTTTTATTAAACCCCATACTGAAATCCGCCAATTCACGGGCGTCAAAAAACGGATCTTCGCACCCTGCGGCGGTCAGTATTTTCACCGCCTCGCGGTACACGAGATAGAGTTTAGACAATCGTATCGTCCTCCGGGTTGTCTGTGATAACGGCCTTGAGCGAAGCGATGCCGACCTCAATGATATCGTCCGTCGGCTCCTGCGTGGAAATGCGCTGCATCCACAGACCCGGCGCGGATAAGATCTTGACGAACGCGTTATCGTGCCGGCCGGCGTAGCGGATGAATTCATAACCGATGCCGACGACGACGGGCAGGATCAGCAGCTTGACCGCCATCCAGATCAATCGCTGATCGCGCAGCGCCGGGAAAAGCGTGGCAACGAGCGAAGAAACAAGGATGCTGATGATCAGGATCACAAAAATAAAGTTTGTGCCGCAGCGCGGATGGAATCGGCCCTGCTTGCGGACGTTTTCAACGGTCAGATCAAGACCGTGTTCGTAGCAGAATATCGTCTTATGCTCGGCACCGTGGTACATAAACACGCGGTGAATGTCGGGCATTTTGGAAACGATGAACATATACGCGATAAAGATGAGCATACGCACGATTCCCTCAAGCAGAGGCCGCACCGCGTCAAGCACGCCGCCCACCGCCTTGTTGAGAAGGTCCACAAGCAGACTCGGCAGATACATAAACAGAAGGAACGCCAACGCAAAACCGAGCACGAGTGCGATCCCGGACACGACGGCCATCATCTTGGGGCCGAAGTGGTCGGAAAGCCAGCGGTCAAGCTTGGACATCTTTTCGGGGTCGGTGTCGTCGTCAATTCCCGCTTTTTCGGCGGATTTTTCCATGCACTTAAAGCCGAAACTCAACGATTCAACAAAGTTGACAAGGCCGCGTATCATCGGCCAGCCGGCAGGTTTGAAGCGGTCGCGCAAATGCTTGACGGGCATTTCTTCGGTCTCAATCTCGCCGTTCGGCAGGCGTACACTCATAGCGGCGCCGCGGGGACCCATCATCATAATGCCCTCGATCAGGGCCTGTCCGCCGACGGAAGTCTTGCGGCAGCAGGTGTTATCGGTTTTCGGTTGCTTGCTCATCGGGGTTTCCTTTCTCTTGCTCTGCCAGCGGGGACGTCGGTTCCTGCGGAATCGGTTCGGTCGGGAAAACGATCGTCACCGTCGTACCGACGCCGAGTTCGCTTTCGATCGTAAACTCGCCGTTGTGAAGCTTGACGATCTCGTCAACAACGGCAAGTCCGATACCGGAACCGCGTACCTGCAGATTGGTTTTATAAAACTTCTTCTTAACGTTGGGCAGATCCTCGGCGGAAATGCCGCATCCGTTATCGCTGAAACGAATGGTCAGCTGACGCTCGCCGCACGTGGCTTCTACGTTGACGAATCCGCCGCTGTGATTGTATTTGAAGGCGTTGTCAAGGACGTTGACAAAGACTTGCTTGATGCGGTTTTGGTCGGCCATCATCGGCACGGGCGTTTCGGGAACGACGTAACGCAATTCGATCCCGTCGCGTTTAGAGCGTTCTTTAAAAACGAAAATCGCTTCATCCAGTTCAGCCAATACGTCGATTTTTTCCAATCGAAGCGAGAACTTGCCGTTCTGCATATGCGAAAAGTCAAGCAGTTCTTCCACCATCTGTGTCAAGCGCTTGGACTCGTTGATGATGACCTCAGTGCCGCGGCGGGCCAATTCCCGATCTTCACCGTCGAGATCGCGCAGCATTTCACCCCACCCGTTGATGGCGGTCAGCGGCGTGCGCAGTTCGTGTGAAATGGTCGAAATAAAGTCGTTTTTGAGTTTGTCCGTTTCATTGACGGCGTCTATCATGCCGTTGATGGAACGCGCCAGGTCGCTGATTTCATCATCTTTTTCCGCGAGCGCTTCCACTCGTACGCCGACTTCACCGCCGGCAAAGCGTTTAACCGTGTCGTTGATGGTTCGAACGGGCGTCACGATGGTGCGTACGAAATAGATACCGGACAAAAAAACGAAAAACAGCGCTACGAGATAGACGAACAGGAAGAACAGAATGAACATCAGCATCTGACGGTCAAGATTCTTCATTGACGTTAGAAAGCGCACCGCGCCGGTAAACGTGCCGTCCTGCTTCGGCAGAAGCATGGAGACCGCCATCACGTGCTCGCCGTTCTTGTTATGGAAGGTGGCGCGGCCCACGCCGTTGGCGGCGGCCTTTGCCAGCGTGACGTCCGCCATTTCAGAGGCCTCGTCATTGACTTTGAAGCCGGACGACGAAGCGACAACGACGCCGTTTTTGTCGATGACCTGAACTTCCATCAGGCCCTTGTCGGCAAAACTGTCGATAAATTCTTTGGATTTATCGGTAAAGGTGTCGGCGTTCGCGCCGACGTAAGGGCTGAAAAAGGTGGTGACGTTCTCGTTTGCATAGCCGGACAGCAACGTGCCGACACTGGTGTAGTAATAATTGATGATCAGCACAGCGGCGGAAGCAATCAGGACAAGCAGTATGATCGCGGTCACCAAAAGCGTGTTGGTCGCCCAACGCCCGGTAATGCCGCGAAGACGCATCCGTATGCCGTTCTGCTTCATTTTCAAATCCGTACCCGCCGTTTCTTACATTAACTGTTCCACTTATATCCCATTCCCCATACTGTCACCAAATGATGCGGGACAGAAGGTTCGTCCTCGATTTTCATACGCAGGCGGCGAATGTTTACGTCAACAACCTTTTCATCGCCGAAATACGACTCGCCCCACACGTGCCGCAGGATGTCGGTGCGGTTGAGCGGTTTGCCCGCGTTTGTGAAAAAGTATTCGATGATCTGGAATTCGACCTGCGTCAGTTCGATCAACCGGTCGCCTTTGTAAAGCGTGCGGTTTCGCAGGTTCAGTTCAAACGGAGGCAGTTCGATCCGGTCGTTCTTTTTCGGTTCGGCAACCGTTCCCGTGTTCAGGGCTACGCGGCGATATACGCTATCGACGCGCGCGGTCAGTTCCGACGGTGAAAACGGCTTGGTTATGTAATCGTCCGCACCCATCAGTAGGCCGGAAACCTTGTCCAGTTCCTGCGTTTTGGCGGTCAGCATGATAATACCGACCTTGTCGCTGAGCGCGCGCAGTTGTTTGCAGACCTCAAGACCGTCGAGATTCGGCATCATAATATCCAGAAGAACGACGTCAAAAGAACCGGCGTGCTCGTTATACAGTGCAAGCGCCTGCACGCCGTCGCCCGCTTCGGTCACATCGTAACCGGCGCGCCGAAGGTTGATGGCGACCAGTTCACGAATGTTGGCCTCATCTTCCGCAATCAATACTTTTTTCATGATTCCCTCCTAATCCAGACGGATGAACGCCGACATGATATCGCTGTCGGTAATGTCGGCGGCACGTCCGTATTCGGTAATGGCGAAATAATAAACGCCGGTATCGTTTTTATACAGGATCTTACCCGGTTCGGCCGGTTGTGGATCCGCCGCAGCCGCAGCCGTCGTCGCTTCGTTTGTGGTCGCTTCCTCGGCGGCGGAACGGTATGCGATCGAAAACAATTCGTCGCGGATAGCGGATTCTGCGCTGTCCCACTCGCAGAACAGCAGCGCGCGGCGATAGCGGTCGTAACGAACGGTCACGGAACTGCCGTACGGGAAGACGAACAAATACGAGTCAAGGGTGTTCAAGAGCGTCACCATCGGCTGTCCTTCTGCGTCGCCGCGAACGTTCAGCCAGTTCAGCAGCGTGAACGTATAGACCACGTCGTCGACCGTGACGGAAAGCGACTCGTCCGTTCCCGAAAACTTGATGGCAGTCGGAACTTCAAACAGTCCGTCGCCGTCAATGTCGCGCGTACCTGCCCGCTGACTGCGCAGCGTGGCGGTAGACGGGTTGCTGATGGCGCGAACGGGGGCCATCGTACCCGGATTCCAACAAATGACCTCGGTGAAAATCGTGTTATCGGTTTTCACACAGTCGATAAACAGGCGCGTGATACCGCTGTCCGGCGGGGAATCGTACTGCATTTTCACGACCGACGTGACGGAGGAATCCAGCAAAAACTCGTTGTACTTGTTGATCGTACCGGTTTCGGTCATCGTGAAGTTGCGCAGATAGGCCTTTTGCGTGTCACCCGTATCGTCCAGATACACCAGCACCAGATCGTTATCACCGTCGCCGTTGAAATCGACAAAGGTGCGGGCGTTGTAATACTCGTTCAATTCCTGCCGCAGGGCCAGTACGTTGTCGGCCTGCACGTCGGCGGCGTAAACGGTAACGGTGCGCGTAGTTTTATTGTCAAAAAGGGCCCAGCCGACGACGATTTCAAGCCGTCCGTCAGAGTTCATATCGCTAAAATCAAGGTCATATACGCTGCTGCCGCTGCCGGCGACGTCGGATGCGATCACCCAAGTGTCGTTCAGGCACTGCATCAAAACCATGTGGACCGTTGCGTCCACTGCGTTGTCGGCGTAAAACACGACCGCTTCTTCGCTGCCGTCCCCGTCCACGTCGCGCAGCGTAAACGCCGTGCGGTATTCGCCCTTGGACGGCGTTTTCAGCAGGACGGTTTTTTCGCTCATCAGCCGGTTAAAGGCCTTTTGGACTTCGCCGTTTTTGCCGATCTGTTCGGGCGGCATCATCAGACTTTCGACCGAAAAAAGGTTGATCGTACAGCCGGAAAAGGAGAGCAGCAGTAAAACGACGGCAAGCAGCAGCGCCGCTTTGCGTTTCATAAACCTCTCCCCTTTCTGTTAAAACCGTTTTTACAGCGAGACGTCAACCGTATAGGTGCCGTACACCCAACAGCCGGTGGCAACGTCCACCGTTACCGTCGCGGGCACGGTTTCCATCTGACCGGGCGCGATCTCGACGTCGGTCAGATCGACCTGAACGTGAATATCACCGTCCGTGAGTGCAGCAAGCGCTTTTTCGGAGCCGACCACAACGACCGATTTATTCAAACCGGAAACGTTGTACTTTTTGGCCGTCGGGTTGGTCAAGGTAATGGCGCCGACGTCGATCGTGTAATAGTCCTGAGAAAGTGCGTCGGTGTTGACGTCGACATAGAACTCATCTGTTTCGCCGCTTTCTGCAATCGCGGTATCCTCGGCGCTGAAATAGAACACGTGGTTGGATGGCGAGAGGTTACGGAAATCGACAACGCCGACCGGGTATTCGGTCGTTGACTCGTACTCGTCAACCGAGATATCAAAGAACTCAGTCGACGGCGAAACGGTGTAGGTCAGCGGCGCCGTCACGTAAAGATCCGGTGCGTTTTTGAACGTGACGGTCGTTTTCAGCTCTTTCGTGTGCAAGACGGGGATCGTCAACACAACGGAATCGATGCTCAACGTCGTGTACTTGAAGTTCCCTTTGCCGGAATCGTCCAGCAGTTTCAGCGTGGCGTCGGCGGATTTATTGGAAGCCAGCGGCGACGTCAGCGTGAGTTCGGCGACGACCTTGACGATCGAATTGACCTCGGTCGCCGGGCCGCTGACGGTCACCGACGTTTCGGAAAGATTGACCTCCCCCGCAGAATAGCCGTCGGCAACGATCTTGCCGGCAGGCGCTTTCACGGAGGGCTCGATCACCATCTGCAGGGTCTTGGGCGTGTCGAAATACACGTCGATCGTTTTGACGGACGTGCTCTTGATCGTGTAATCATTTCTGCCGTTGGCCGCTTCGGCCTTCAGCGTGAGCGTGCGCACGCCGGCGGAGTCCACGTTGTTGGTCTGGGCCACGACGGAAATATCGTCCGCTTCGAGCGAGGGACTTGAAATCAGATACTTTTTGCCCGATACGGTCACGTCGACGGTGTAGTTTTCGTTGCCGAACACCTCCAGGCCGAACTGTGACGGAACGGTAGTATCGATCGTAACCTTCACGTCTTTTATCACACGCGTCGTTTCGGGACTTACGTTGATAACGACCATCAGCCAAATGGCAACGGCCGCAAGGAAAGAAAAGGCGAAAATGACTTTCTTGTTGTCCAGAAGCATATAGAGTCTGCTCTTACTTTTCATCGCTTTCGCCCTCCTTCCCGGAAGATTTGTTATCTTTTTTCTTAAACAAGCCGGACAGCGGTTTCTTCTTGTCAGGCTTGTCGCCGTTATGCAGCAGCAGCGCATCCAAAAGGAACTCGCGCAGATTGCCGGATTGCAAGCCGACCTTCAGTTCGCCGTCCTTGGCAACGGAAATGTTGCCCGTTTCTTCGGAGACGACCACCACGACGGCGTCGCTTTCCTGACTCATGCCGACGGCCGCACGGTGGCGGGTGCCGAATTCACTGTCGATAGAGTTGTCGTCCGTCAGCGGCAGAATACAGCCGGCTGCGTAAATGCGGCCTTCGCGAACGACAACGGCGCCGTCATGCAAAGCGGAATTTTTGAAAAAGAGACCGTTGAACAACTGGGGTGAAGAGGCCGCGTCCACGACGGTGCCGGTGGCGATAACGTCATTGAGTGGCGTTTCGCGCTCAAACACGACAAGGGCGCCGGTTTTGGTGTCACTCATATCGGAAGCGGCCTTGCAGAAGTCGTTGACGGTATCGGTAACAGTCTTGATCTCGTCTTCCCCGTTGCGGAAACTAAAGAGCGAAAGATTGGTGAACGAACGGCGGCCGAACCGCTCCAACAGCGAACGAAGTTCGGGAGCAAACAGAATGACGAGAATGATCAGCGCGTTTTTGAACAGGATCGAGAACAGATATTCGCTTGCTTCAAGGTTCAGCAGTTTCACCACCAAGTAGGCCGCCAATAACAGGCAGATCCCCTTGATGACCTGAAACGCGCGCGACCCGCGAAGAAGTCGGATCACGGCGTAAATCAGGACTGTAACAAGAATAATATCAAAAAAATCCGTAACACGGAAACTCAGCAGCGCCTGCCAGATTTTTTGAAACATCGAGAGTAACGCGTCCATGTTTTCGCTCCTTTGATTGCAACATAATTCCGCATTCTATATAGATATTTTAATTATATCATAGGTTTTTATAAAATGCAATTTTTTCAACCAAATTTAATAGTTTATTTATATCCGCCTGCGAATTCGCAAACGAGGGCGAAACGCGGACCGTTCCCGTTTCGGTCGTACCCGCAAATCGGTGCGCAAGGGCGGCACAATGATACCCGCCGCGAACGGCAATTTCCGCGTCCGCTAAAGCGGAAGCAACGTCTTCGCTGTGCCGTCCCTCAAGATCAAAACTGACGAGCGGTGCTTGCGGCGTGTCTGTGCCGTTGCCGTATACCGTTATCCCGGGTATTGCCCGCAGACCCTCGCAGAGCGTGCGGCAAAGTGCTGTTTCGGTTTCATAAACCGTGTTTACTCCCATCTCCGCGACTGTTTCGATTCCTTTCCCGAGACCGATGATACCCGGCACGTTCAGCGTACCGCTTTCGAGCATTTCGGGCATTACCGGCGGTTGATCGAGCGATAGTGACCCCGTACCCGTTCCGCCGAACAAAAGCGGCCGCAGCGCAAGATTTGAAGTGAGAAGCGCGCCCGTACCCATGGGGCCGAGCAAACCTTTGTGACCGGGAACGCATAAAAAGTCGATTCCCGTCTCCCGCATTTTCAGCGGCAGAACACCTGCCGCTTGCGCTCCGTCCACACAAATCGGGATCCTGTGGCGGTGTGCGGCTTCGGCAAGTTCTTTGATCGGCAAAATCGTACCGAAGACATTCGAAACGGCGGTCACTACAATCAGCGCGGTATTCGGCCGCAGTTTTTCTTCCAAAGCAGCGCCCGTTTTTGACACGTCTGAAAAGACGGGAAACACGTCGTACGTGATCTCGCCGCTTTTTGTAAGCGCGTGAACGGGCCGCGCGACCGCGTTGTGTTCAAGGGAAGAAATCAACACGTGGTCGCCCGGACGCAGCGTTCCGCGAATGACCGTGTTGAGCGCCTGGGTGCAGTTTTGGGTGAAGCAGACGGTTTCGGGGCCGTACCCGTCAAAAAACTCGTTCAACTGTTCGCGCACGCCGAACACCGCAACCGACGCGTCGACCGACATTTGATAGCCGCCGCGTCCGGGATTGGCGCCGTATACGGAAAGCGAGCGGTTGACCGCTTCGATCACGGCAAAGGGTTTTGGCCAGCTTGTCGCCGCATTGTCCAGATAAATCAACGCCGCGTCTCCCCTTCCGGCGCGGCAAAGGCACGAACGCCGTTCCTGCGCAGGATATCAAGACAGCGCGAGTCGGCGTTGTCGACACGCAAAAGGTAACCGCAGCCGCCCCCGCGGGACGGATCCGGGTTCTTTACGATCTCGGCGCGGTATCCGTTTCGAAGGAGCGCGTCACGCCCTTTGACGGCGTAGGTCACCGAATTCACGCGATAGAACTTTTGTGACATAAAAACACCCTTCCATAGTGTTTTTAACATACTATGCAAGGGTGTTGCGGTTGTGAGGGGTTAATCTTCGATCAAACAGACGGCGTGAGCGGCGATGCCTTCCTTGGCGCCGGTGAAGCCGAGACCTTCTTCGGTCGTGGCTTTCACGCTGACGCAATCGACCTCAACGCCGAGCGCGCCGGCTATGGTTTCACGCATTGCAGGGATATACGGCGCAAGTTTCGGCACTTGGGCGATCACGGTAGCGTCCACGTTTACAACGAAATAGCCGCGTTCCCGTAAAAGCAAGACGACGTGGCGCAGCAGTTCCAGACTGTCGGCCCCTTCGTAGCGAGGATCG
>CADBON010000185.1 GCA_902796315.1 Oscillospiraceae bacterium
GCGGCCTTTTTCGGTCACGACCACATGAACGGCTTCACCGGCACGGTGGACGGCATTTTGCTTGCGCAGTGCCGCACGGCGGGTTTCTTCGTATACACAGACGGTTGCCGCAGCGCGGTGCGCCTCATTACCCTGCACGAAAACGACCTGCGCCACCCGGAAACGAAACTTTATTTCTTTAAAGAACTGGGTCTGATCTCGCAGAGTTTGGGCCCGATCCAAAAAGTCATTACGGACCGGCAGAGCATCAACCTGCACAAATACGCGCCCGTGGCGGCCGCCGCGGTAGGTGCGGCAGTCGTCGGCTCGCTCGTTCGCAAACACAAAAAATAACGTCGGAAAGGAATGCTGACCCATGAAACTTTCTAAAAAAGTCACCGCTGTCGCCGCCGTAGGCGCCGGCGCCGTGCTTGCCAAGAAGATGAAGAGCAAGCAATTCTGCCCCATCTGCACCGCCAAGGCCCTGCTCGCCAAGACGCAGGTACACGCCGTCAGCGGCGAAGAAAAATACAACAACGGTGTGGCGCTGACCCCGCCCATGGGCTGGAGCAGTTGGAACACCTTCCGCAACACCATCGACGAAAACCTGATCAAAGAGGTCGCCGTGGCGATGAAAAAGACCGGCCTGCTGGACGCCGGTTACCGCTATATCAACCTGGACGACTGCTGGCAGAGTTCGATGCGCACCGCCGACGGCAAGCTGCAGGGCGACCTGATCCGCTTCCCCCGCGGCATCAAGCCGCTGGTCGAGGAACTCAACGAGATGGGCTTCAAGGTCGGTCTGTATACTTCCAACGGCACGCTGACCTGCGAAGACCTGCCCGCGAGTCTGTATAACGAGCACACGGACGCCGACACCCTTGCCGAGTGGGGCGTGGAATACTTCAAATACGATTTCTGCCACAACGAGGCCATCCCCTCCGTGGCGCCCGCACTGGTGAAGATCTGCGTCGGCACGCCCGAGGGCAGTGATTTTGCCGAGATCGAGGCGGCGCACGGCACCCTGCAGGGCGGCGCGCGCACCTTTGCCGACGAACGCGTGACATGCGGGTATTCGGTCGGCGGTCTGAGCGCCGGCAACGGCTCGCTGGTATTCGACACCATCGACGCCCCCGAAGACGGCGATTACGTACTGACGATCGTCTTCCGCAAGGGCGGTCTGCAGAAGAAATTCCTGGTTTGTGAGATCAACGGAACGGACGAGTACGACTGCTACTTCCCCGCCAGCAAGGGCTTTACCGCCGAGGGGCGCCTGCAGGTGAACGTGCATTTGAACAAAGGGCTGAACACGCTGAAGTTCTATAACCCGGTCGGCTCGCGGATGGACTCGTCCGCCCGCCAGTACACCAACATGGGCCGCGAACTCAAACGCGCCACACGCGAATTTGCCGAAAAGAACGGCGTGGAAGAAAAGCCGATCTGCTACTCCATCTGCGAATGGGGTCTGAACCGCCCGTGGAAATGGGGCGCGAAAGCCGGCAACCTGTGGCGCACGACGATGGACATCAAGCCCTTCTGGGCGTCGCTGATGTATATCTACGGCGTGAACGTCATGCTGTACCGCTACGCAAGTCCCGGCTGCTGGAACGACCCCGATATGCTCGAGGTAGGCGTCGGCGGACTGACGATGGAAGAGAACAAAACGCACTTCTCGCTGTGGTGCATGATGGCCGCCCCGCTGATCATGGGGAACGACGTTCGCCAGTTTATCAATGAAGACGGCACCGTCAAAGAGGACGACAAGGTGCTCGCCATTCTCAAGAACAAAGAACTGATCGCCATCGACCAGGACGAGCGCGGACTGCAGGCCAAACGCGTGCGCACCGACGTGTTGACCGACGTGCTGGCAAAACCGCTCGCCAACCGCGAAGTGGCGCTGTGCTTTTTGAACAAGAGCGGCCAGCCGAAGAAGATGAGTTACAAGATCGAACGTCTGCACAACGAACCGCAGATCGAACTGCCGCTGGTCGGCTCCTATCACGTGACCGAGGTTTGGGACGGCACCGAACTGACGCTGAGCGACACCGTGGACGCGGTCGTGCCGCCGCACGGCGTCAAAGTTTTTCGCATCAAAGCGGCGGAATAAACCGACGCAGCAAAACGGTCCGACAAGGTTTCCCTTGCCGGACCGTCGTTTTTATTTGGGTTTATAAAATCTGCTCGAGGCAGGTGTACTGGGGCCGCAGGCCCATTTTTTGATAAAAGGCCGCCGCGTCGGGGTTGCACGCCCAAACGTGCAGGGTCACGTTGTAACAGCCGGTTTCGCGCGCGTACCGCACCACGTGCTCGTACAGCGTTTGGCCGACGTGCTTTCCGCGGGCGGTTTCATCCACGCACAGATCGTCGAGGTAGAGGGTCTTGACGGGAGCGAGCACGGCGCTGCCGTCGACCTGCCGCGTCTGACACATCGCGTAGCCGAGCACGGCGTCCGCATCGTCGACGGCGACGAAGATCGGGTTTTGGTCGTCGGTCAGCATCGCCCGCAATTCCGCGGGCGAATACTTCTGCGCGGGGCCGTTGAAGAGATCCGGCCGTCCCGCATGATGCACCATATCGACCTGCGTGAGCAGATCGATCAGTTTCGGAACGTCTTTTTCGGCCGCTCTGCGTATGATCATAGCGTCCTCCCCTCCATCACGGTTCGTCATCTGCGCCGTTCGTCATCCGTTCCAGCACGTCGCGCATGCCCATCTTATCGGTGAGATTGTTCAGACTGAAATCGTACTGCTCGCGGGATAGGGCGCCGTGCGCAAGAAAGGTGTCGAGCGTTTCCTTCTGCTTTTGAAACAGCGCGATCTCGCGCTCGGTGTGGTCAGCCATTCTCTTCCCCTCCCGTCAGCGCCGCCGAAAAGTCGTTCCACGGCGCCTGCGTACTGTCGGGCAAGGCGGTGAAGACCGCCTCGTCGCCCGTTTCGGGGTGTCTGAGGCACACCCTATGCGAAAAGAGCGCAAGCGGGGTTTTGCTCTTGCTCCCGTAACGGCCGTCGCCGCAAAGCGGCGTGCCGCGACCCGCGAACTGGACGCGGATCTGGTGGGTGCGGCCCGTTTGCAGGGCGACGCGCACCAGCGCGCGGCTTTCGCATACGGCGAGAGTTTCATAAGTCAGCACGGCCTCGCGTACACCGCGGCGCACGCGGTCCACGATATAGGAGCGCCCCTTTTTGGCGTCGCGGAACAACAGGTCGCGGTACTCCCCTTGCGGCGAAGCGGGCACGCCGTCCGTCACGGCGAGGTAGGTCTTTTGAAAACCGCCGTCCTCGATCTCGCGCGAGAGGGCGGCCGCCGCTTCACGCGTGCGCGCCAGCACCATCACGCCGGCGGTCTCGCGGTCCAGCCGGTGAACGAGCCACAGAGGCCCGTATTCGCCCGCGAGCAGATCGGCAACGCCGGGCGTGCCGGAGATCGGCTCGCTCGGAACACCGGCGGGTTTGCAGACGGCAAGCAAGGCGCCGTCGGCATACAGCACGGGTACCGTCATTTGACCATCTCGTCGAACTCGGCCTCGGTCAGGACGGGAATACCGAGTTCGTTTGCCTTTTGCAGTTTGCTTCCCGCGGCTTCGCCCGCGACGACGTAGGTCGTCTTTTTGGAGACCGATCCGGCGGCCTTGCCGCCGAAACTCTCGATCAGGGCGTTGATGCCCTGGCGGTCGTATTTTTCAAGCGTGCCGGTCACGACGAAGGTCATGCCCGCAAAGCGGGTATCGGTAACCTCGGTCAGATTCTGCATATTGACGCCGCAGTCGCGCAGATCGTCGATCAGCGACCGCACGGCGGGCATGGCGAGGGTCTTGAGCAGCACGTCGGCGGTCAGTTCGCCCATGCCGTCCACCTCAAGCACCTGCTCGCGCGTGGCGTTCAGCAGCGCGTCCATCGAACCGAAGTGCGCCGCCAGAAGTTTGGCGGTCTTGGCGCCGATATGGCGGATGCCGATGCCGAACAGAACGCGGTACAGGTCGTTGGACTTTGATTTTTCGATTGCTTCAAGCAGGTTATTGGCGCTCTTTTCGCCCTTGCCGTCCAATCCGGCGATCTGCTCCTTTTGCAGGCGGTAAATATCCGCCGCGGTGCGGATCAGCCCCTTTTCGACCAAAACGGTGACGAGCGCTTCGCCCAGACCTTCGATATCCATGGCGTCACGCGACGTGAAGTGGATGAGCTGCCGCAGTAATTGCGCGGGGCAGTCGGGATTCAGACAGCGTACTGCGACCTCGTCCTGCTCGCGCACGACCTCGCTGCCGCAGGCGGGGCAGACGGTCGGGAAGGTGTAACGCGGATGCTCGCCGTTGTGGGCGGCGACCGCGACCACCTCGGGGATGATCTCGCCCGCCTTTCGCACGACGATGGTATCGCCGACGGCGATGTCCTTTTCGGCGATGAAATCTTGGTTATTAAGCGTGGCGCGGCTGACGGTGGTGCCCGCCAGCGTGATCGGCTCAAAGACGGCGGTGGGCGTCAGCACGCCGGTGCGGCCGACGGCGATCTCGATATCCATCAGTTTGGTCCGCTTTTCTTCGGGCGGGTATTTGAAGGCGACCGCCCACTTGGGGAACTTCGCCGTACTGCCCATTTCGCGGCGCATGGCGAAACTGTCGGTCTTGATGACGGCGCCGTCGATATCGAATGTGAAACTGCCCCTGCGGTCGCCGATGGCGTTGATCTCGGCGATCGCCTCGTCAATGGTATCGCAGATCGTATAGCCGGGAACGGTGGTGAAACCGAGGGCACGCAGATAATCAAGGCTTTGCTTGTGGCCCGTCAGTTCTTCGCCGCCCTCTTTTTGCTGAACGTTGAAAACGAAAATATCCAGCTTGCGGCCGGCGGTGATTTTGGGATTCTTTTGCCGCAGCGAGCCCGAAGCCGCGTTGCGCGGGTTTTTGAAGGGCTTTTCCCCGTTATTTTCCTGGCTGGCGCAAAGTTCCTCGAAACTGTCGTGCGACATATAGACCTCGCCGCGCACCTCGATAAACGGCAGCGCGGTTTTCAGCTTCAGCGGCACCGAGCGGATGGTGCGCACGTTGGGGGTCACGTCCTCGCCCACGTCGCCGTCGCCGCGTGTGGAGGCGCGCACCAGCACACCGTCGCGGTATTCCAGCGAGCAGGAAAGCCCGTCGATCTTCGGTTCCACTACGTATCGGGCGTCGGGGAACTCTTTTTTGACGCGCTCGTCAAAGGCGCGCAGTTCCTCGATGGAAAAGGCGTCCTGCAAGCTTTCCATACGTACCTCGTGCGTGACCTTTTCAAAGGTATTGTCGCTGCGGCCGCCGACGCGGTGCGTGGGCGACGCGGGTGACAGCAGCGCGGGATAAGCGGTCTCAAGGGCCTCGAGCTCGACCATCAGACGGTCGTACTCAAAGTCCGATATCTCGCTCTCGTTGCCGACGTAATACTGCTCGCTTGCGCGGTTGAGAATATCGGTCAGTTCCGCAACGCGGAGTTTGGCTTCCTGTTCGGTCATACGGCTTCCCTCTTAATACGTGACACGGTAGCGTTCGACGGCCTGACGGATGGTATCCAAAAAGGCCTCCTCGCCGAAGGTGTTGATTTTGAAAAACATGGCCTGGCTGCCGCCGGAGGTGACAGCCGTCAAGTGCAGGCGCCCCTCACGGTTGCCCACGAGCGTGATGCTCAGACTGACGCGATTGCCGCCGATCCAGCTGTAGCGCTCGTACACGCGCGACGCGCAAAAAACGCCGTCGACGTTAGCGTCGCCGCCGTCCTCATAGGTGGCGGACACGCTGCCGCCGCGAACGGCGTTGTCAAGGTCCTGCAAAACGGTGAAAAAATCGCCGTGCAGCTCGCAGTCGATCTTTGCCATAACGGTCCCTCCCTGCAATAAAATACACATACAGTATACCACATTTCGCCCCTGTTGTCGAGAAGAATTGACAAAGTGCAAGCGGGAAAGTATAATAAAGTATCTATCGCGAAAGGAGGAGGGAACGTGAAGAACGGCAAGGCAAAAACCGCGGGAACGCTGTTTTTGCTGTTTCTGAAAATCGGCGCTTTCACCTTTGGCGGCGGGTACGCGATGATCCCGCTGATCGAGCGCGAAACCGTTGAAAAAAAGCAATTGCTGCAAGAGCAGGAACTGCTGGACGTGATCGCCATTGCCGAGAGCACCCCCGGGCCCATCGCCGTCAACGCGGCGACCTTTATCGGGTACCGCTGCGCGGGATTTTTCGGCGCGTTTTGCGCAACGCTGGGCGTGATCTTGCCGTCGTTCGTCGTGATCTCGCTTCTTTCGCTGGTGCTGAACGCCGTCGGCGGCAACCGCTGGGTGCAGTATGCCTTCCGCGGCGTGCGCGCGGGCGTGCTGGCGCTGTTGGTGCGGGCGTTAGTGTCGATGTATAAAAAATGCCCCAAAAGCGCGTTTTCATACGCGGTGATGGGCGCCGCCTTCGTTGCGGTGGCCGTTGTGTCGCAGTTTGTGAAACTCAACGTGATCTTCGTCCTGCTGGGCTGTGCGGCCGCGGGGCTTGTGTACGCGTACCTGGCGCAAAGGAGGGTGAAAACGTAATGGACGTTCCCCTACTGCTGACGCTGTTTTTGACCTTTTTCAAAATCGGCCTGTTCACTTTCGGCGGCGGGTACGCCATGCTGCCGCTGGTGCAGGCGGAAGTGCCGGCGCGCGGCTGGCTGACGGAGGAAGGGCTGATCGACTTTATCGCTGTCAGCGAGAGCACGCCCGGCCCGTTCGCCGTGAACATCGCGACCTACGTCGGCACCGAAACGGCCGGGCTTGCCGGCGCCGTCGCGGCGACGCTGGGCGTGGTGCTGCCGTCGTTCCTTGTGATCTTGCTGGTGGCGAAGGGCTATGAGAAGTTCCGCGACAGCCGTCTGACGCGCGGCGTTATGACCGGCCTGCGGCCCGCGGTCGTGGGGCTGATCGGTGCGGCGCTGGTTTCGGTCGCGCTGACGGTGTTCCAGCCCGCGGGGGTCGGCGCCGTCGATTGGGCGCTGTTCGGCGTTTCGGCCGTGATCTTCGGCGTTTCGCTCGCGCTGTTGTTCGGCGCGAAACTGCACCCCGTCGCCGTTATTGCGGTCAGCGCGGCGCTCGGCGCGGCGTCCGGCTTCGTCGTCAAATAATTTACTTGTACTTTCACGACTTTTCGTGTATACTATACCCATTCTTGAATTTCAACCCGGAAGAAGATGATCGGATGAGCAATTTAGCAGAGGCCTTCGGCCGTGACGTATTTTCGCCCGAAGTGATGAAAGAGCGTCTGCCCGAACAGACCTACGCCGAGTTTTGCCGGACCCTGGAAACCGGGCACCGCCTGGACCTGGAGACCGCCAACGTGGTTGCCGGCGCGATGAAAGACTGGGCGCTGGAAAAGGGCGCCACCCACTATACGCACTGGTTTCAGCCGCTGACGGGCATCACCGCCGAAAAGCACGACAGTTTTCTCGCCGCCAAACGCGACGGGCGCATTTTGGCGGACTTTTCGGGCAAGGAACTGATCCAGGGCGAACCGGACGCGAGTTCGTTCCCCTCGGGCGGCCTGCGCGCGACCTTTGAGGCACGCGGCTACACGGCGTGGGACCCGACCTCGTTTGCTTTTATCAAAGACAACGTACTGTGCATCCCCACGGCGTTCTGCTCGTTCGGCGGCGAGGCGCTTGATGAAAAGACGCCCCTGCTGCGCTCGATGGAGGCCATCAACAAATCTGCCCTGCGCGTGCTGAAGTTATTCGGCAGCGACGCCGTTTCGGTAAAACCGACCGTCGGCCCCGAGCAGGAGTATTTTTTGGTGGATAAAGAGGTCTTTGAAAAACGCAAGGATCTGATCTATACCGGTCGCGCGCTCTTCGGCGCGAAACCCGTCAAGGGGCAGGAACTGGACGATCACTATTTCGGCGCCATCAAACCCCGCGTGGCGGAGTTCATGGCCGACCTTGACCGCGAACTGTGGGCGCTGGGCGTGCCCGCCAAGACCGAGCACAACGAAGCCGCGCCCGCGCAGCACGAACTGGCGCCGATCTTTGAAAGCGCCAACGTCGCGACCGACCACAACCAGTTGACGATGGAGACCATGCAAAAGGTCGCCCGCCGTCACGGTATGGTGTGCCTGCTTGCCGAAAAGCCGTTTGACGGCGTCAACGGCAGCGGCAAGCACAACAACTGGTCGCTGTCGACCAACACGGGCGACAACCTGTTTGAGCCCGGCGACACGCCGAGCGAAAACGCGCAGTTTTTGCTGTTTTTGTGCGCGGTGATCGCCGCGGTGGACAAGTACCAGGATCTGCTGCGTATTTCGGTCGCCTCGGCGGGGAACGACCACCGCCTGGGCGGGGCCGAAGCGCCGCCCGCGATCGTTTCCATCTTCCTCGGCGAAGAGTTGACCGAGATCCTTGACGCGATCGAAAACGATTCCCCTGTCGGCGCCAAAGAAAAAGAACTGCTCAAGGTCGGCGTGCACGTTCTGCCGCGTTTCCCCAAGGACACGACGGACCGCAACCGCACCTCGCCATTCGCCTTTACGGGCAATAAATTCGAGTTCCGTATGCTCGGCTCCTCGGCCAGCGTGGCGGGCCCGAACACCGTGCTGAACACCGCCGTGGCGGAGGTGCTGGACCGCTATGCCGAAGCGCTGGAGAACGCCGACGATTTCGGCACCGCTTTGCACGACCTGATCCGCCGTGAGATCAGCGCCCATAAACGCATCATCTTCAACGGGAACGGCTATGACGAAGCGTGGCGGCGCGAAGCGGAACGGCGCGGGCTTTCCAACTACGTTTCCACCCCCGACGCGCTGGCGCACTTCCTCGACGAAAACAACGTACAACTGTTCACGAACCACCGTGTTTTCAGCGAAGCGGAAATGCGCGCGCGGTACGAGATCATGAACGACAACTACTGCAAGATCGTCGCGATCGAGGCGGCGACCATGCTGACCATCGCCCGCAAAGACGTGCTGCCGAGCGTCAGCCGCACGGTGCACGAACTGGCCGACACACTCAACGCCAAACGCGCGACGGGACTTGACCCCGATTGCACGTACGAGGAAGACACGCTGCAAAAACTCAGCGCTCTGACGGGGCGCGCGTACCTGGCCGTAAAAGACCTGGCGAACGCCACGCAGGAAGCCCGGCAGCTGGACGCCACCGACGAGGCCGCCCGCTATTATCACAGTCACGTACTGCCCGCCATGGCCGCCCTGCGCGCCGCCGTGGATGAGATGGAGGTCAACTCCGCCCGCACGGGCTGGTGCTACCCCTCCATCGGCGCGGTGCTGTTCAGCGTGAAATAACCGCTCCCCTTTCCAAAATAAAAACGGCTTTACGAACACGTAAAGCCGTTTCTTTTTGTGTTTTTGGTTGTTTTTTACTCGACGAATTCGTTGCCGGGTTCGGGCAGCACGGTCAGCGTGGCGTCGCGTACGCCGGACAGACTCTTGAAGGTATCGGGCCCGACCACGCCGCGGACGTCCACCCACGTGCCGTTGGCGGGGATCTCGGCGTTGTCGTCCAAAATTACCTCAATGGAATACATGGTGCCCATGTTCGTCACGTCCACGTCGCCCTTTTCATCCAGCGGGATCTCGCCGGTGACGAGGGTGGCAAGGCGGTTGGCGTCATCTTCTTTCTGACGGCGGTACACCCAATACTGCTTGTTGTTCCCCGCAAACTTGCGGGTGATGAACACGCCCTGCAGGTGGATCTCGGCGCCGCCGTACATGGCGTAGCGGGCATTCTCTTTGTCGGTGTTATAGGTGCTGTCGATCTCGGAGATCCAGTAGATGAAGTTATCGTCGTTCACTTCGATCTTGACGGCGCGTTTATCCTCGTGGGTGCCGCCGTTGGCCTCGATCTCGCGCAGTTGGTCGCGCACGCTGTCGCGATCCGCCTGGAACTGCAGTTCGAGATTGTCGAGCCGCTTGTCTTCATTCTTGCGGTTCTGCCAGCCGATGAGCACGAACACGGTAACGCCGATGATGAACGCGCAGAGGATGCAGAGCATGATGATGCTGACCTTTTTGCGGTAAGCGGCGTCGGCGTACTCGCCCTTTTTCTTCAGTTTTTCTTCATACGCCTGTTCTTTGGCCTTTTTGGCGGCCTTCGCTTCGGCCTTGTTGGTGTTCGCCTTCTTGGGCGCTTTGTCTTTGCTTGGCATAAGGATACCCCTTTCGGTCAGAGCGTTAGGACTTAAAGAACTGGGGAAGGAATTGCTTGTGCGCCTCTTTCATCTCTTCATAGCAGGCCTTTGCCTGAGCAAAATCGCCGCACAGCGGGTGCAGCATCAGCGCGTTGAGCGCGGCGGAATCGGAGCCGGTCATGGCGGCCTCGACAGTGTACTTTTCATACGACTTGACCGTGCGCATCAGACTGATGATGTGGCGGTTGGTAACCTTCTCGATCGGCAGCGGCTTGGGGCCGTCGGCCGTGATCAAGGCAGGGATCTCGACGACGTCGTCATCGTCCATAAAATCGAGCGCGCCCTCGTTGCGCAGGTTGACGATCTGCACGTCGCGCTTGTCGTTGGCGAGGGAATCGATCAGCGACACGGCGGCGAGCGAGTATTTGTGGCCGCCGCGCTGATCCAGCAGGGCGGGTTTGACGCAGAGTTCGCGGTCGCTGTACATTTCCAAGAGTTGCTCTTCGATCTCCATACACACTTGCGCGCGCGATTTGACGCCGGCCTTGAGGTGCGCGAGTTTGGTCGCGCGGTTGTAATAATACTGCAAATAACTGGACGGGAAGCCGTGGCAGGCGCGGATGCAATCCATATCGAACCCGTCGTCCTCGATATTCGCCATAACGGTGGGGGCAAAGCCCTCGTCAAAGAGTTTGTCGAACATCTCCTCGCCGTTGACCTTGACGGAGGTGATCCAGCTCAGATGATTTAGGCCGAGATAGGTGATCTGCGCGTCCTCGCCGACGGCGGCCTTGACGTCGTCGACCATATTGATGGGAACGTTGCACAGACCCACGGATTTGATCTTGGTGTGGTTCACGAGAAATTCGGTGATGATGCCCGAAGGGTTGGTGAAGTTGATCAGCCACGCGTTGGGGCAGATCTTTTCCATACGGTCGGTGATATTGGCGATGGCGGGAATGGTGCGCAGGGCTTTGAAAAAGCCGCCGATACCCGTTGTTTCCTGCCCGATGAGATCGTGTTTGAGCGGAATGGACTCGTCCAGATGGCGGCACGGCAGTTTGCCGACACGGATCTGTGTGACGACGAAATCCGCGCCCTGCAGGGCAAGGTCAAGGTCGTCGGTCAAAACGGTCTCGCAGTCGATGCCCGCCTTTTCGAGCATACGCACGCACAGGCCGCCGACGATGGTGCGCTTGCGCTCATCGATATCCATAAAGGCGACGCGTTTGAGTTTGAGCGAGTCTTGGGCTTTGATAAAGCCGTCCATCAATTCGGGGCAGTAGGTACTGCCGGAGCCGATGACCGCAAGATTGATTTCTTTCATGGCAATGTTCCTTTCTTATGCTTCACTTTCCAGAAGCCAGTTGACACAGCCCGTGACGGGCGCGTTTTGCAGTTTGATAAAGCGGAACTTACGACCGGCCTTCGCGGCGGCCAACTCCTGCAGGCGGGCAAGATACGCGTCCGCGGGGAGCTTGACGTGGATGGAGCCGGACAGGACGACGGGGATCTCGTCCATATCGAAGCGCATTTGCTTCGCGAGGGCGGCGATATAGTCGGCGCCGCGTTCCGCCATGGCTTCTTGAATTTCAAGGGCCGCCATATCGCCCCGCGCGGCCGCGGCAAAGAAGAGGTCGATCATCAGCCGGATCTGTTCCTCGCCGTCGGGCGTTTCGAGCGCGGCGATGCGCGCCATCAGCGTTTCGGTCGTCTGGGGGCCTTCCTTTTCTTCCAGCAGCGTACGCACCAGCGAGCGGCGCGCATCCAGCACGATATCGTCGTACAGCACGCGGAACACCTCGGCGGCGATCCAATGGCCGTTGCCCTTGTCGCCCGACAGTTCGGCAAGACCGCCGACCTGACGCAGTGCGCCGTCGCTGTCGATGGCGTTGCAGACCGTGCCGGTGCCGCAGTTGTAGCCGATGCCCGCGCCGGCGCCGATGCCCGCCTTGATGACGATAAAGCCGTCGTTATACACGCGCGCGCCGGTGATGCCGCGCGCCTCAAGCGCCGCCATCATCGCGTCGTGCTGATAGGGATGGTCGATGCCGGCAAGGCCCATCAGTACGCCGCCGAGGGCGGAATAGGGCACGCCCGCCTGACGCAGCAGTTCGTCGACGCCCGCTTTCAGAACGTCGGCGGCCTCGTCGAACGAGCCCTCCATATTCTCGTGGTTGGAAGCGGGCCCCTTATAGGAGGCGATCATCGCTTTGTTTTCATCGAACAGGGCGAACGCCGTTTTGGTGCCGCCGCCGTCGACGCCGAGATAATACTTCATTATGACTTCTCCTCAAAGCATTCGTCACAGACCTCTTCCAGGCAGTACATACTGCGGCGGAAGGGCTCGCGGTCGATCCAGCGGCCGTCGGTAAAATCGGGCACGGGAACGGGCGCGCCGCCCATGGCGACGGACTGTTCGGACAGGCAGGTGATGGCCATCCACGCGGCGGTGTCATACACGTCGATAGGCGCGGGGCCGCCGCTTTGCACGGCGTCGATGAAAGCGGAAAGGATGAGATAATCCATACCGCCGTGGCCCGCCTTGATGCCGCCCGCTTCATACAGACGCCACAGCGGATGCTCGTACTTTTGACGCCAGGGAGTGAAATCCTCCCACTCGTCCTCTTCCGCAGAAAGGCCGTCGATATAGATCTTGCCGCGGCCGTCTTCGGGTTCGGTATAAATGCCCTTCGTCCCCTCCACGCAATAATCGCGCGAGTAGGGGCGCGGCGTACAGCAATCGTGATTGAGCAAGATCGTTTCGCCGTTGGCGCAGGCGATCATCGTGGTGGTGACGTCGCCGCAGTTGAAATGCTCGGCAAACAGATCGTAATCCTCGCCGCGGTTCTGCTTGATCCACTCATGCAGGCCGCGGGATTTGGAGGAGATGGAGTTGACCGTCAAGAAGCGGTTGCCGCGGTTGATGGACAGCGCCTTGGCGATCGGGCCGAGCTGATGGGTCGGGTACAGTTCACCGTTGCGGCGGCGGAAGTTGGCAAGGCGGCCGTGAATGTTTTCACGACCCAGGCAGATCTCTTCGCGCAGATTGTGGCGATAACCGCCCTCCATGTGCGTGATCTCGCCGAACACGCCCCGGCGGATCATATTGAACACGGCCATCTCGTTGCGGGCGTAGCAGCAATTTTCCATCAGCATACAGATCTTGCCGGTGCGTTCCGAGGTGCGCACCAGATCCCAGCACTCTTGCAGCGAGGCGGCGCCGCCGACCTCGAACGCGACGTCACAGCCGGCGTTCATCGCGTCGATGGCGATACGGGAGTGGGTGATCCACGTGGTGCAGCAAACGACGGCGTCCAGTTTTTCGGCGGCCAGCATCTCGCGGTAATCGAGATAGCCGTGCACGGGGTAGGCGCCGCCGGTAAAATCGGTGACGATGGAGATCCCGTGTTCAGAGCGCTCGGGAACGACGTCGCAGACAGCGGGTACGGTAACGCCCTCGACCTGCAGCAGCAGTTCCAGCATACCCGAACCGCGGCCGCTGACGCCGACAAAACCGACGCGCAGAACTTTGTTATTCAAAAGAACACACCTCACCTATAAAGTTGCACATATTGTATCACAAGCTCCCGTGTTTTTCAATGGGGGACGCCGAATTTTCGGGACAAAAGCGCACAAAAAGAGACCGTCGAAAGACGGTCTCAAATTCTTTTCGGGAATAACCGGTCACTCGGTGCGAAGCGCTTCGACGGGATCTTTGCGCGCCGCCATGCCGGAGGGGATCAGCCCGGAAATGAGCGTGAGCGAAACGCTGATGATCACGAGAATGATCGCGCCGAGAAGCGGCAGTTCGGCCTGCGCGGGGATTTTCAGCGCAAAGCGCAGGATGAGGTTAAGGGGGATCTCGAGCAAGAGCGTTGTCAAAATGCCGATGATGCCCGCCCCGAGGCCGATGATGGCCGTTTCGGCGTTGAAGACGCGCGCCACGTCGCGCTTGGAAGCGCCGATGGAGCGCAGGATGCCGATCTCTTTGGTGCGTTCCAAAACGGAGATATAGGTGATGATGCCGATCATAATGGACGATACAACGAGCGAAATGGCGACGAAGGCGATCAGCACGTAGGTCACGACGTTGATGATGGTAGTGATGCTGTTCATCAGAATGCCGATATAGTCGGTGACCTTGATCTCGCATTCGGGGTGACCGTCGGCGGCGACGGACTCGTTATAATAATCGATCAGTTCGTTGAGTTTCGCTTTGGCTTCGAACGAACGCGGATAGAAGCAGATGGACGAGGGGGATTCGAACGTGGAATAGCCGAGCGCGTTCAGCGTGCCGGACAGCGAGCATTTGGCGTTGACGCTGTCGACATAGGCCTGTTTGAGCGCCAGCACCTGGTCGTTGTCCAAAAAGCCCTCCATCAGTTTTTTCTGCAGGTCGCTCATATCGGTAAAACTGAACATGGATTGTATATCCGCAAGGTTCATCTGCGATAGTTCCATCCCCTGCATCATCTTCATAAAGGGCTTGATGTCGAGGTACTTCATATCGATCAGCGACAGATCGACGTCCGCCAGGTCAAAATCGTTGACCGTGAGGGTGGAGAAGGGAATACCCGTGATGACGTCCTTTGTGGTGTCGGCCAACTGCTGTTTGACGACCTCGCGGTCGGCGGTCTCGTTGAGGACGTGCTCCATCAGATCGGTGCGGTAGCCGATGCTGCCCGTGCCGATGGAGAGGGTGTTGTTCTTGTCGGGGCGCAGAATGCCGACGATGCGGATCTCCTCACCCTGTTCGACCAGTTTCTGAACGTAATACTCGTTGTCGCTGTTGTCGACCCACAGGCCGGTCTTGGGGTCGCGTTGGAAATAGTCGGCGCTCAAAACAAGCCGGAACTGCATCTTCATAATGTCGTCGTAGGAGTACTCGGTGATGCTCTCGTTTTCAAGCGTTTCGCCGCTGATGAGGGCGTTCATGATATCCTGCGAAAACTTGGCCTGGTCCTTCAGGCCGAGGGCGTACACGACAAGCTCGTTGATCTCGTTATTGCCGTCGACGATCAGCACGACCTCGTTATACTTTTCGGGCATATGACCGGCGATAATGTCGTACTGGGCGTTCATCAGGTCTTCGTCGCCGATGAGTTCGGTCCACACGCTGTAGGTCTGGGCCATCGCCTCCATCGACGAAGCCATGCCGCCCATATCATCCATGGGTATGGCGCTCATCATCGTGCTGGGGTTGACCTTGATGATGCCGCTGCCGGTGTCGGCACGGTAGATGTTCAGCGGCGTGGAATATTTATACTGCACGTCGTTGCAATACTCGTCGAACTTTTCGCGATTGGTGTCGACGTAGGTTTTGAAATTGTCAAGGTTATTGGAGGACGCCTCGGAGATAAAGGCGTTGACCATCTGCATGAACGAGGTGTTGACGTAGACCTTGCCCTCCTCGGTCTTGCCGTGCGTGCCCTCGGCCGCAGTTGCGCCAAGGCCGGTAAACGAGGTCATGATGCTTTCAAAATCCATCGTTTGTTTTTCGGCGGTGACGGGGTACGAGAGAAGCATATCCTCCTGCACGCGGTCGATATAACTCTGAATGCCGTTCGACAGAGCCAGCACGAGCGCAATGCCGATGATGCCGATGGAACCGGCAAACGCGGTCAGGAAGGTGCGCCCTTTTTTGGTGCGCAGGTTGTTCATGCTCAACCCGAAAGCGGAGCCGAAGCCCATGGAGTGACGACCCTTCTTTTTGGCGGCCGCGGCGCGGGCTTTCTCTTCGGCGGCATCCTGCTCGCCGGGGGTGAAGGGGTTGCTGTCGTCGATCAGGTTGCCGTCGAGCAACTTGATAATGCGGTTGGAATAGGCGTAGGCGAGATCGGGGTTATGGGTGACCATGATGATGAGTTTGTCTTTGGCGATCTCTTTGAGCAGTTCCATGATCTGGACGCTGGTCTCGCTGTCCAGCGCGCCGGTGGGTTCGTCCGCCAGCAGGATGTCGGGGTCGTTGATCAGGGCGCGGGCGATGGCCACGCGCTGCATCTGACCGCCGCTCATCTGATTGGGACGCTTGTTGAGTTGGTTGCCCAGACCGACCTTTTCGAGCGCTTCGGCGGCGCGGCGGCGGCGCTCTTTTTTGGAAACGCCGGAGAGCGTCAGCGCCAGTTCGACGTTGGCAAGCACGGTCTGATGGGGAATGAGGTTATAACTCTGGAACACAAAGCCGATGGAGTGATTGCGGTAGGTATCCCAATCCTCATCCCGGAAATTGCGCGTCGATTTGCCGTTGATGATCAGATCGCCGCTGGTATAGCGGTCAAGGCCGCCGATGATGTTCAGCAGCGTGGTCTTGCCGCAGCCGGAGGGGCCGAGGATGGAGACAAACTCGCTCTCACGGAAATTGATGCTGACGCCCTTGAGCGCCCGCACCGCATTCTCACCGGAGAGGTAGTTTTTGGTAATCTCTTTAAGAATCAGCATTTTCCGAGTCCTCCTCGAGATGTTCCGGGAACAGTTTTTTGCGGTTCAAAATAAGGATCACGGCCAGCACCGTCTCAAACGCGGCGACGCCGCCGACCACCCACAGCCAGGTCAAATTCGGTTTCTTTTCCTTGAAGACGATGACGGGCTTGTATTCCTCATTCTGTTCGATCACGACAGTGGCGCGTTCGCGGAACAGCAGATGATACAGCCATTCGATCAGTTCGTCGCTTGTCATGGCGGCAAAATCCACGCTGAAACTGCCCGAGAATTCGGAAAAGCCGCCCGCGGACGAGGTCAGCAGGTTGGCGTTTTCGGGGAGTTTGAGCGTATCGGCAAGAAACCGCAGCAAGGTGATGAGCACGGCGGTGCGGTCGGCCTTGATATAGGTATAGGTCTGCTTTTCGCCGTCAAGCACGCGCTTGCTTTGACACGTTTCGGCCGTGCCGTAGGCGGCAAAAACGTTGAGGTCGAGCGGCGCAAGTTTAATGCCCGCCTTTTCGACCCGAGAAGTCAGCATGGGCGTGAGTTCGGCCACAGTCGGCAGTTTGAATTCGGGCATCGTGACGGTGCCGGCGGGCAGTTCCCGCACGAAGGCCGTCAGCGGCAGAAGCAGGTTGTCGACGCAGGTTTCAAGGCAGCCGCTGTTGTAGAAGTAAAGAATATTGGGCAGCAGCCCCGTCAGCGTGTAGACGGGCTTGGCGAAGACGGTATCCAGCAATCCGAACACCGGGTCAAGCACCTGCGACAGCACCCCGTCGCCCGATGCGTGTTTGCGGTAGGTCTCGTAATCGGGAAAACTGTCGACGGGACAGCCGAGCGCTTCAAGCAGCGGAATGACGGCGCTGTTGTAGCCGTCGCCGCCTTTGATGCGCACGCTGTCAAACAGGACGAAATCCTCGCCCGCCAGCAGTGTCCGCAGCAGCGGGAACAGCGGCCGCAGACCCGCCGTCAGCGCTTCCTGGAAGCCCTCGCGCGAACCGGTCGCAAAACCCCAATCAAGTGCGCCGACCTTGCTCCAGCCGGAAGCGGCGGCAAGCGCTTTGCGCGCCGCAGGATAGGCACTGCCCAACGCTTTTGCGACGCCGGCGGGGGTGGTATCAAAACCGAGCAGAGCGAGCACGGCGGTCAGACCGTTTTTCTCGAGCGCCGAATAGACGGCGGAAAGGGCGGCCGTGACGTTATCGCCCGTGTAAAGCGTATAGGTGAGTTGACCGTAGACGGAGCCGAAACCCGTGCTGTCGACGACGATCTCGTCGAGCAGTTCGTCGATCTCGTCAAGCACCTTTTCAAAATCCTTTTGGGTGAGGTTGGGCGTATAGGTCACGCTCTGCGGCGCAAAGGACGGGAACGAGAGCGCTTTGCCCGCGGGGAGCGGCGCAGGACTGAACAGACGGATCAGGAACGCGACGAGCACGTCGGTATCGGCGTCGAGCAGCGCATTGAGCGATTCGGCGGGCAGTTCGGTACCGTTGCCGGCGGTGGTGAGCAGGGTCGGAAGATTGTCGCGGTTGATTTTCAGACTTTCGACCAACCAGCGGGCGATGCAGACGTACGCTCTGCCGCGGTCGACGGTGTAGGTCTCGCCTTGCGCGGAAGCGCAGGCGGCCAGCGCGGCGGTGTCCAGCGGCGCCATCTGAAAGCCGGTGCCGTTTTCATCCGCCATAACGGACAGAATGGACGAAACGTCAACGCTGACGTCCGGATCGATGATCCGCAAAAACTCGGCGGCCTTGACGAGCGGATGCTCGAGAATGGGCTTGAGAATAGTCTTGACCGAGGCGTCAAGCTGCCCGCTCTCGCTGAACAGGGCAAGGCGCGGCAGGATCTCGGTCAGCGCGGCGGCGGGCGCGTCCATCGCGGTTTCGATCAGGCGCAGGACCGGCAGCAGCACGGTCTTGACCATATTGGCGCGATCCTCGTCCGCCGCGGCGGTGTACGCCGTCTGGGTGGGCAGGTCCTCGACGCCGAGGGCGCGAAGCAGCGGCACAAGGCCCGTTTCATAGCCGTTGCCGCCCTCGACCGTCAGCAGTCCCACGCGGTACTTGCCGCCGCAGAGCAGCATATACAGCACGTCGTTCAGCGGGGCCATACTCTTGGCGACGGCGGTCGCAAAACCGTCCGCCCCGGTCACGCCCCAGTGGACGCCGGTGAGGTCGACCGCCGACCACGAGGAAGCGGCGGCGAGAACCTCGGCGACGGCAGGATAATCGCCCAGCGCAGCCGCGACGGCGGCGGGGCCGAAATCAAGCCCCAGCAGCGACAGCTGCGAGGCGTTCTCTTCCAGATTGCGGTACAGACCCGTGACGAGCGCGGAGAGGTTGTCGTCCGTATACAGGCGCGGCAGTACGATCTCGGACAGCGTTTTGCCCGTCAGCACGGGCAGAGCCGCGGCCAGCAGCGTGTCGGTACCCGTGACGGCGGCTTCGGCTTCGGCGGCGGTGAACCCGTCGGGATAGTCGGAAGCGGCCGCCGCCGCGCTCCCCAGCGAGGGAAGCAGCACGAGGACAGCCAACAGGGCGCAGAGTATTTTTTTGCACGTTGCTTTCATACGGGCCTCTCAGAAATCATACAATGACTATCGGCAATATTGCCATAGAACTATTTTCAAAACTGTGAAAATTATACTATAAAAAGCAGCAAACAGTTGTTACGTAACTGTAAATTTTGGAGGAAGATTATGCGGCGTATTGCGTGTGTTTTGGGTTGCTTTTTCGCTTTATCGACACTTTGCGGCTGTGCCGTTCTGCGGCACGGGCACGATCTGACGGCCTTCGCCGCCCGGCTTCACGAACGCGACAAGAGCGTGGAAGCCGCAGAGGGTTGGTTTTATGACGAAAACGAACGCCATTTGCGCCGGTTTTTCCCCTTCGGGGAGAGCGAGGTGGAGGTGGCGCTGGTGCCGGACGAAGCGAACGATTTGACGGAGTTGTGGCTGGTACTGCCCGCGGACCTGTACGGCGACCGCGACGCGCTTGCCTTCTGCAAGAATTGCGCCGCCGCCTTTTTGAACGACGAGGAGCAGATACGCGCGCTGGCGGGTGCGGGGTTTCGCGAGACCGTCACCACGCCTGCACCGGAGACAAAACGAGCCGACGCGGAAGGCGCCGGCTTTGCAGCAGACGTGACAGAGGCCGGCTCCGTCGTCACATTTTACCGCGAGGAATAGGCGAGCAGTTTGTCGCGCAGGGCGGCTAACGCTCTGCCGCGGTGGCTGACCGCGTCCTTTTCGGCGGGGGTGAACTCGGCGAACGAGCGGTCGCCGACCATAAACACGGGATCGTAGCCGAAACCGCCCGACCCGTGGCGCTCGGTCGCGATCACGCCCTCGCACACGCCCTCGGCGGTCACGACGTCGCCGTTCGGAAAAACGCAGCAGACCGCGCTGACAAAGCGGGCGGTGCGCTTTTCGGGCGGCAGGCCGCGCAGCAGATCAAGCAATTTATCGATGTTTTTGTCGTCGTTGCCGTGCTCGCCGGCAAAGCGCGCGGAATAGACGCCCGGCGCGCCGTCGAGAGCGTCGACGCACAGGCCGCTGTCGTCGGCCACGCAGATCATACCACTCTCGGCACAGCCGGCCTTGGCCTTTAACAGCGCGTTTTCGGCGAAGGTGACGCCCGTTTCCTCAACATCGGTAAGGGAGAGTCCTGCCTCGCGGTCGGTCACGACGGTGAAGCCGAGCGGCGTTAAAATGCGCTGCAGTTCCACCAGTTTTTTGGCGTTGTGGCTCGCAAGGAGCATCGTTTGCGGCGTCATCCGAACAACCGCCCGAAGAAGCCCTTTTTCTTGGGCTTATCTTCTTCCTCCGCCTCGGCGGCGGCTTCCTCGGCCGCTTCAGCGGCGGCCTCCTCTTCCGGAGTGAGATCACCGCCATCGTCGGCGGGCGTTTCGGCTTCGGGAGCGGGCATGGGTGCGGCGGGCGCCTCGACAGGCGCGGACTCCGTCACAGCGGGTGCTTCAACGGGCGCGGGATCGTCCGCCGGAACGGTCTCCTCTGCGGGCGTTTCGGCGGGCGTCTCTTCGGGCGCGGTCACGCCCATGGCGTCAAGCATCTCACCGACGGCCGCGGCCAGTTCTTCGGTCTCGGAGGCGACGGGAACGTCCTCGCGGATCTTGGAGAGGTCGATGTCGTCCTCGGCGTAATCTTCGGGCAGGGCCTCGAACAGTCCCTCGGCAAAGGCGCGGGGGTTGAAGGGCTGCAGGTCGTCGATGCCCTCGCCCACGCCGATAAACTTAACGGGGATCTTCAATTCATTTTTGATAGCAAGCACCACGCCGCCGCGGGCGGTGCCGTCGAGTTTGGTGAGAATGATGCCCGTGAGCTCGGCGATCTTGGCGAACTCGCGCGCCTGGTTGACGGCGTTCTGGCCGGTGGTGGCGTCAAGCACGAGCAATACCTCGCGGTCGCTGTAGGGCAGTTCGCGGTCGATGACGCGGTAGATCTTGCCCAACTCCTCCATCAGATTTTTCTTGTTATGGAGGCGGCCGGCGGTGTCGCAGATGATGATATCGGTGCCGCGCGCCTTGGCGGCGGAGATGGTGTCGAAAATCACGGCGGCGGGGTCGGCGCCCTCTTTATGCTTGACGATGTCGACGCCGGCGCGCTGCGCCCAGACGTCAAGTTGGTCGATGGCGGCGGCGCGGAACGTGTCGGCCGCGGCGAGAATGACGCTTTTGCCCTGCGCCTTGTACATGGCGGCCAATTTGCCGATGGAGGTGGTTTTGCCCACGCCGTTGACGCCGATGACGAGCAAGACGGACGGGATGGTGATAAGGCCCATATCCTCGCCGCCTTCAAGCATTTCGGCAACGATCTCTTTGATCTCTTCCTTGACCTGCGCGGGCTTTTTCAGGCCTTTTTTGCGGACGCGGTCGTTGAGGCGCGTCGTGATCTCGGACGCGGTGGCAACGCCGACGTCGCCCATGACGAGGGCCTCCTCCAGTTCATCGAACAACTGCTCGTCGATGGAGGTGTAACTGTCGAGCACGTTGTCGATGGCGCCGGACATATTGTTGCGCGTCTTGCGCAGACCGAAGTTGATTTTTTTGAAAACGCCCATGGTATACTCCTTTGGTGTGTCGTTAACAGTGATAGCAAAAACTGTGGGAACATTAAGATTTCGTGCAGATGCGGTGGCTTGCGAGCCCGACGCGTACAAAGGTACGCGAGTTTGGCGAGCAAACGCCGCAGATGCGCGAAATATTACGTGCAGATGCGGTGGCTTGCGAGCCCGACGCGTATAAGGGTACGCGAGTTCGGCGAGCAAATGCCGCAGATGCGCGAAAGATTACGTCAAATCAAACGCCGCAGATGCGCGGAAGATTACGTCAAATCAAATCGAGAGGCCATCTCAGCCGTCTTCAATTCGAGAAGTTTGGAAACGCCCATTTCCTGCATCGTGACGCCGTAGAGCATATCGGCCTCTTCCATCGTGCCGCGGCGGTGGGTGATGAGGATGAACTGGGTGTTGTCGACCATCGTGCGGACGTAGGCGGCGTAACGGGTGACGTTGACGTCGTCAAGCGCGGCTTCGACCTCGTCGAAAATGACGAAGGGACTGGGGCTGACCTTGAGAATGGCGAACAGCAGCGCGATGGCGCTAAGACCCTTTTCACCGCCCGAGAGCAGGGTGATATTCTGCACGTTTTTGCCCGGCGGCTGGACCTTGATCTCGATATCGCTTTCCAGCACGTCGCTTTCGTCGCTGAGTACCAGCGCGGCTTTGCCGCCGCCGAACAGTTCGGAGAAGGTCTGGCCGAAGCACTGGTTGATCTTTTCAAACTGCTCTTTGAAGCGAACGCCCATCTTGTCGGTCAGTTCGCGGATCAGCTTGGTCAGTTCCGCCTTGGACTTTTCGACGTCGGTGATCTGGTTATGCAGGAAGGTATAGCGTTCGGAAACCTCTTTATACTCCTCAATGGCGCTGACGTTGACGCTGCCCAAAGCGCGGATCTTGCCCTTGAGTTCGCTCAGCCGCTTGGTGGCGACGCCGATCTCGCCGAGTTCGATGTTGAGTTCCTCGGCCTCGCGGCGGGTGAGCTCGTACTCCTCATACAGTTTGTTGGTGAGGGTCTCGAGTTCTTTTTCCATGCGGTCCTTGCGCTCGGCCAGGCGGGCGGTCTCGCCGCTGAGTTTTTCGCGCTCGTCGGTCTTGTCGCGCTCTTTGACGCGCAGGCCGGCGGTCTGTTTTTCATACTCTTCACGCTCGGCAACAAGGGCGGCGACACGCTCGGCGGAGGCCTTGTTCTCCTCCCCTGCCGCGTCCTTCTGCTTTTGCAGGTCGGCGATAGAGTCTTGGAGTGCTTCGTTCGCTTTTTGCAGTTCGGCGATCTCGGCGTCGAGTTGGTCGATCTTGGTCTTATGGCCCTCGCCGCGGCCCTCGAGCCGGGCGATCTCTTCCTCTTTGCCCTCGCGCTCCTTGCGGGCGGTAGCGATCGCCAAATTCAGTTCACCGGCGCGGGCGGTCAGTTCCTCGCGGCGGGCGGTGATACTCTCGCGGTCGCCCGTCAGAGCGGCGGCGGCGCTTTCGGCC
>CADBON010000186.1 GCA_902796315.1 Oscillospiraceae bacterium
CCGCTGATGCTCGGCGGCGACCTGCGCAAACTCGACGGTTTCTGCCTGGATCTTGTCAAGAACAAGACCCTCATCCGCATCGATCAGGACGAAGAGGGCCGTCCGCCCTTCATTCCCAACGATCCCGGCAACCGCAGCACCCCGACCTTTGTCAAGGTCCTGTCCGACAACCAGTACGCCGTGCTGTTCACCAACTTCAAAGACGATCGCCGCGCCGGCGAACTGTACTTTGAGACGATCGGCCTTCCCGTTGCCTCCGGCTACGGCCTGCATATGGTCGACGCCTTCACGGGCGAGGATATCGGCGTCAAGAAAGAGTATATGCGCCTGGAACTGGAGCCCCACGACTGCGCCATGTACCTGTGCACTCTCGAAAAGTGAGCGATTATTGTAAAACCTGCGGCAAGCCGTTGACAAACGACGATATCGGCTTCTATAAAAAAATGGTGAACCGCGGGGCCGAAGAGTTTTCCTGCATTGCCTGCCTGAGTCGGCATTTCGATCTGCGCGAGGAACAGTCGCGCGCACTGATCGAACGCTGGCGCGCGGCGGGCTGTGCGCTTTTTTGCAGCGAAGGGGAGCGCGAATAGTATGAAAAAAACGATAGCACTTCTTACCGCACTTGTGCTGCTGGCGTCGCTGTGCGCCTGCGGCGCCGCGTCCGAAGTCAGCGGCGAGTATGCCGACCTGAACGGCGATGCGCGCTATACCTTTACGCGCGGCGACAGCAGCAAAGGCGAGTACGGCGGCACGTGCCGCTTTACACGCGACGGCAAGGACGAAAGCACCGCCGGCTGGTACGTCGAAAACGGCACCGTCTTCGTCGCAAGCGAGGCCGTCTTTCTGTGCAAGGGCGAGTACCTTGCCTTCATCGACAGCCGCTGTGACGGCGTGACCGTCGGCAACCGCACGCTCACGGGCAAGACCGTGCCCGCAAACGATTCCGACAGCGGGCTGGCGAGTCTGCTCAACGGCCTCATCCTCACCTTCCACGGCGACGGCACCTGCGAGGCCGAGTCCGACGTCGCCCTCTTTTTTTCCAACACCTACAAAGGCACGTACAAGGTCACGGGCGGCGTGGTCACCCTCACCTTTCCCGAAAAAGACACGCTGAACCGCACCTGCCTGATCGTTGACGGCGCACTGTACTACAATGGGCTGAAACAGGCGGAAAGTGCCGCGTAAAAAACAGCAAAAAAGCAAGACTCCGAGGCAAACCTCGGAGCCGAACAATGTTCATTGCTTTTTGCCAACGGGTTACACCGCGCGGGTGACCTTACCGGAGCGCAGGCAGCGCGTGCAGGCGTACACTCTGCGGGGAGAACCGTTCACGATGGCCTTCACCTTTTTGACGTTGGGTTTCCACGTGCGGTTGGAACGACGGTGGGAGTGAGAGACCTTAATGCCGAAAGCAACGTCTTTGCCGCAAAATTCACATTTTGCCATGGGGCTGCACCTCCTTCTTCATAGTATAAGCCCGAAAGGGCAACGATAGAATCATATCACCTTTCGCGCCGAAATGCAAGAACTTTTTTCAAAAAAGTCCGTTTTTATGAACATTCGGGCAAAATACGGCCCCCGGTGCGTACTTTTTTTGAGAAAACTACTTGATTTTCTACTGTCTATCCTATATAATATGTCCCGTAACCGAACATTTGTACACTTGAAAGGAGCAACTTTTCCATGGCAGAAAAGAATGAGAAGTCCAAAGCGCTCGATACCGCGCTTGCACAAATCGAAAAGAACTTCGGCAAGGGCGCTATCATGCGTCTGGGCGAGAACGCCGGCCTGAACGTCGAGGCCATTCCCACCGGTTCCATCGCGCTGGACGCGGCGACCGGCATCGGCGGTTTTCCGCGCGGCCGCATCATCGAGGTTTACGGTCCCGAAAGTTCCGGTAAGACCACGCTCGCCCTGCACGTTGTGGCCGAGGCGCAGAAGATGGGCGGCGAGTGCGCTTTCATCGACGCCGAGCACGCGCTGGACCCCGTCTACGCCGCCAACCTGGGCGTGGATACCGACTCGCTTCTCGTCGCCCAGCCCGACAACGGCGAACAGGCGCTTGAGATTTGCGAATATCTTGCCCGCAGCGGCGCGCTGGACGTGATCGTTATCGACTCGGTCGCCGCGCTCGTGCCCAAGGCCGAGATCGAGGGCGACATGGGCGACTCGCACGTCGGCCTGCACGCCCGCCTGATGTCCCAGGCGCTGCGCAAACTCACCGGCGCCATCGCCAAGTCCAACACCATGGTCATCTTCATCAACCAGCTGCGTGAAAAGGTCGGCGTCATCTACGGCAACCCCGAGGTCACCACCGGCGGCCGCGCGCTGAAGTTTTACGCCTCCATCCGCGTGGACGTGCGCCGCATCGAGCAGATCAAAAGCCCCGAGGGCAAGTTCATCGGCTCGCGCACCCGCGCCAAGGTCGTCAAGAATAAAGTTGCCCCGCCCTTCCGCGAGGCGGAGTTCGATATCATGTACGGCGAGGGCATTTCCAAGTACGGCGAAATTCTCGACCTGGCCGTCAATATGGGCATCCTGCGCAAGAGCGGCGCCTGGTTCTACAACGGCGAGGAACGGCTCGGCCAGGGCCGCGACAACGTGCGCGAGTACCTGAGAAACAACCCCGAATTCTGCAACGAGATCGAGGCGAAAGTCCGCGAGAGCATCAAGAGCACCCGCGCGCCCGTCTCGCGCCGCCCCGTCGAAGCGCCCGCCGAGGAGCCCGTCTCCAAAGAAAAGGCCCGCGCCGCCATCGACATCGCGGTGGACGACTAAAGTTTATGACGGTAACTTCCAAGCCGGGCAACGGCAACAAGGTGCACGTCTATGTGGACGGGACCTACGCCTTCACCTTGTACGACGAGGTTTGGGCAAAAGCCGGCATTGCCGAGGGCAGTGAAGTCAGCGAAGACGAGCTTGCTTCCTTGCGAGAGGAGGCAGGCTTTCGCTCTGCTTATGAGAAGGGGCTGACGCTGCTCTCCGCCCGCGCCTA
>CADBON010000187.1 GCA_902796315.1 Oscillospiraceae bacterium
AAGATAACGCTCGCCCTTGTCGCGGTAAAAGCAGTCGGCTATGCGGACTTTACGGCGCGCCATGGCGCCGACAAGTTCTTCGCCGTCATCTCCGTCAAAACAAAGAGTCAAAAGGCCCGGCACGTGCGCGGGGGCGTTCAAAATGCGGCACGGCAGATCGGCAAGTTCTTCTTTCGCCGCCTTTTCAACAGCGGTCAGTGAGATCATCGCCGGCGCGGCGGTGCGTTTTTCCAGTACGGCCGCAAATGCGGCGATAGCGGCGGGGTTTTCCATCCCCGCAAGCAGACCGAGTTCGGCGCTTCCGTTGCAGGAATAGGGGAGCAGGGGCGTACCCTTGCGAACGTACAGACAGCCGACGTCCAGCGGCGTCCCGAGTTTGCGGCCGGAAAAACTGACAAAGTCTGCGCCGCTCTCACGGACGTTCACGGGCAGACGACCGCACATCATCGACGCGTCGGTATGAAACAGCGCGCCGTGTGCGTGAACACAAGCGGCAATCTCTTTAACAGGCTGCAGCGTACCGAGCACGTTGTCGGCACAGCCGACGGAAACAAGCGCCGCGCCGTCACTCAAAAGCGCGTCGAGCGATTTCGTATTGACGCAACCATAACGGTCGGTCGGCGTAAACAGCACGGGAAATCCGCGGTGCCGAATCGTTACGTACGCGTTCAGTGTAGAACGGTGCCCCATGCGGCTCGTCACAAAGAAGGCGTTTTGAGGCGCAACGAAAGCTGTGCCTTTGATTACCCACACGTTCGCTTCGCTTGCGGAATGGGTGAAAAAGATCTCCTCCGGATCAGCGCCGATACAGCGGGCGACCGTTTTGCGCGCTTCTCTGACGGCTTGCACTTCGGCCTCGTCAAAAAGCGCCCAATGCGTTGCCGAACCACTATACGAAGCCGCGACGCGGACAGCGTCCGCGTCGTGTCTGGCCGCCATACAGTCAGCCGCATAAATCACAGGCGTCACTTCTTTCAGGATCGAATGATGTCGCCCATATCGTACAGACCGGGCGCTTTGCCAACAAGGAAGGCGGCCGCATTGAGCGCGCCCTCCGCAAACACGGCGCGCGACTGCGCCGTATGCGTGAGTCTGATGACCTCGTCCTTGCCCGCAAAAATGACGTCGTGCTCACCGACGATGGTGCCGCCGCGTATGGACGATATGCCGATCTCATCGGCGCCGCGTTTTTCACGGCGGGCGTGACGGTCATACACGTTATACGCGCCGGGCCGCGCCTCTTTCACGGCGTCGGCAAGCATAATGGCGGCACCGCTGGGAGCGTCGAGTTTTCGGTTGTGGTGCGCTTCTACGATCTCTACGTCAAACCCGCTTCCGAGTATTTTAGCGGCCGTTTTGGCGAGTTCGCGGAGCAGATTGACGCCGATCGAAAGGTTGGCCGTATAAAAGACGGGCACCGTTTCGGCCGTGCGTTTCACGTCGGCGATCTGTTCGTCGGAAAGGCCGGTCGTCGCCAGCACAAGCGGCGTGCCGGTACGCGTGACGTAGGCCAGCGTTTCCGACAGCAGGGCGGGATTGGAAAAATCCACGACAACGTCCGCCTTGCTTGTTATCGCGTCATAATTCTCAAAAACGGGGAACCCGAGGGCGTTATCGGTAACGCGGTCGATTCCCGCGACGATTTCAAAATCCTTCCGCTCTGCCGCGGCAGAAACGACGTTGCGTCCCATATTGCCGCAGCAGCCGGCTAAAACGATCCTTGTCATACTACGTCCTTTCGATGTCAGGCGATCAGCCCGTGGTTTTGTAAGGCGGTCATCAAGTGGTTGCGATTGCGTTCATTGAGTTCACTCAGCGGCATGCGCCCGCGCCCGACGGGGTAACCCATGGCGCACAGCGCCGCCTTGACGGGGATGGGGTTCACGTCACAAAACAGTGCGCCGACGAGATCCATATAGGCGCATTGAAGGCCGGCGCTTTCCTTCGTCTTACAGTCAACGGCAAGCGACGCCATAAGATGTGTGTCGGCCGGTGCAACGTTCGAAAGAACGGAAATCACGCCGAGCGCGCCGAGGGCACAGAAAGACGTGATCTGGTTGTCGTTGCCCGAATAGAAATTGAGTTCGCCGCCGCATAGGGCGATCGATTCGGCAAGTGCGCCGACGTCGCCGTTCGCTTCTTTCACCCCGTTGATCAGTGGCAGTTCCGACAGAGCGGCGTACGTCTCGGGATGAATGTTGACGCCCGTGCGGCTCGGCACGTTGTAGAGCAGGATCGGGGTGGATACGTTCCTTGCAAGGTAGGTAAAACTCTCGATCAAGCCGTCCTGCGAGCATTTGTTGTAATAGGGGGTAACGGTGAGCAGTCCGTCGGCGCCCAGCCGTTCGGCCTCGTTACACAGTCGCAGGGCTTTTTGTGTGTCGTTGCTGCCGGCACCGGCTATCACCGGCACACGATGCGCGGTCATCTCCACGGTCGCACGGATCATCTCACGGCGTTCTTCCGCCGAAAGGGTCGGGGCTTCGCCCGTGGTGCCGCAGACGATAAGAGCATCGGCGCCGTTCTGAATTTGAAAGTCGATCAGTTTTTCAAGTACCCGATAATCGATTTTTTCAAGATCCTTGCCGGTGAAGGGCGTTACAAGCGCCGTTCCGGCTCCCGTGAAAAGGGGTGTTTTCACAGAAAGACCTCCGAAAAATATATTGAAACGCGTTGCGGCATTTCCTTTGAAAAACCCGCCTCCCAATGGGAGACGGGAGAGAAAATCAATCCATATATCCCTCGGCACAGAGCAGTTCCGCGAGCAATACGCCGCCGCCGGCGGCGCCGCGCAGGGTGTTGTGCGCAAGGCAAACAAACTTATAATCAAACAGCGTATCTTCACGAAGACGGCCCACCGATACCGCCATGCCGTTTTCGATCATACGGTCAAGACGGGTCTGAGGACGGTCGTCCTCTTCAAAATAGTGCAAAAACTGCTTCGGCGCGCTTGGCAGCTGGAGTTCCTGCGCACGGCCCTTGAAGTTTTTCCACGTTTCGATCATGGTTTCGCGGTCGGGCTTCTTTTCAAAGTTGACAAACACCGCGCCCATGTGACCGTCGCTGACGGGCACGCGCAGGCACTGCGCCGTAAAATGCGGCGTGGTTGCGGGAACGATAACATCGCCCTGAATGGTGCCCCACAGTTTCAGCGGCTCGACCTCGCTCTTTTCTTCTTCGCCGCCGATGAAGGGGATGACGTTGTCGATCATTTCGGGCCAGCGTTCAAACGTTTTGCCGGCGCCGGAGATGGCTTGATACGTGCAGACGGCGACATCCTTCACGACATACTCTTTATGGAGCGGGAAAAGCGGCGGCACGTAGGCCTGAAGCGAGCAATTGGATTTCACGGCGATAAAGCCGCGGTTGGTACCCAGGCGCTTGCGCTGAGCAGGGATGATGGCGATATGCTCGGGGTTGAGTTCCGGCACGACCATCGGCACATCGGGAGCAAGACGGTTGGCGCTGTTGTTGGAAACGACCGGGCACTCGGCTTTGGCATAGCGCTCTTCCAGCGCTTTGGTCTCGGCCTTCGGCAGGTTGACGGCGCAAAAGACGAAATCGACCTGCGCGGCGATTTTTTCAAGGTCTTTGTCGGCGTCAAACAGGACCATATCCAGCAGTTTTTCGGGAGCGGGATCGGTCATGCACCAGCGGCTGCCGAGCGCTTCACGGTACGTCTTGCCGGCAGAGCGTTCGCTTGCCGCCAAAACGACAACGTCAAACCACGGATGGTCCGCCAAAAGCAGCGCAAACCGCTGCCCGACCATACCGGTGGCGCCGATAATACCGACTTTGTACTTTTTCATGAGGATCCCTCCCAAAAATAATACTTGTAAACGCGAGGCAAATGACTTATAATGTATCTCGTTTTATAAGTTCTTATAATATTAGCACAACGGCAAGGAATCTGTCAATAATTTTGTATGATTTCCGCCGGAAACGAGGGGCTATGAATAAATCCGAATTCTTTTACAATCTGCCCGAGGAACTGATCGCGCAAACGCCCATCGAGCCGCGCGACCACTCGCGCATGATGGTGCTG
>CADBON010000188.1 GCA_902796315.1 Oscillospiraceae bacterium
GGACATGGTGCCGATGTAGGTGACGCTCTTGGGTACGGTGACCTTGGTCATGGACGAGCATTTCGAGAAGCAGTAATCGCCGATGGACTTGGTGCCGCTTTTGAGAATAATGCTGGGCAGAGCGCTGCAGTCGCCGAAGGCATACGTGCCGATGCTATCGGTCGCGGGCAGGTTGATGGTGGTCAGCGCCGAACAGCCGCGGAACGCCGCTTCGCCGATAGAATCGAGCTTGCCGGTACCGTCGCCCATAAACATAACGTACGCCAGGTTTTTGCAGTCGCGGAACGCTTCGTCACCAATGCTGGTGATATTGGGATAGATATACACGCGCGAAACGTTGCTGCCCTTGAAGCACGCCGGGCCGATGCTGGTCACGTCATACCCCGCCAGTTTTTTGGGGATCTCGACAAACTCTTCGTTGCCGAGGTATTTCTCGAGCTCAACCGCGGAAGTTCCCGGGATGGGGTTGTATATGAACTGGCTCATGGAATTTTCATCCGCCTCGGTGGACGGCAGCGGGTTGATGGGAAAATCGGGCACGGTGATGGGCTGTGTGGGCTCGGTCGCCGTGGTGATATAGACAAACGACGTCACAACGCTGACGGGCAGCACGGGCGCCGTGGTGGAACCGTTGGGCTGGATGACCGCGACGGTGGTGTCGGAGGTGACGACCGGCGCGGTGGCAAGGTCGCCGGCGATGCTGCTCAGATCGACCCACGCGTCGGTATTGGCGGCGCCGGTCTCAACAGTGGGGGTCTGAATGCTGTAAAGCGACGAAGCGGAGCTGCCCTCGGGCGCAAGTTTCGGGGATTTTTGCCGCAAAAGGCCAACAACGAGCACCGCCGCCGCCACAACGATGGCAGCCGCAAGCGCGATGATCAGTTTGTTGTCTTTTTTGTTCACGTCAAGACCTCGATTGCCGCGGGAGAGCTTCCTCACCCGTTAATGTGCTTGTTATTATAACATTATAAATCGAAAATGTACACCACTATTTTTGACAAATTTGTGAATTTTTCTGACAGAGGGCGGGAAGAAAGGATTGTATTTCCCCGAAAACTGTGCTACTATTAAGAAAAAACCGAGGGCAAAACCCGCAAAGTGAGGGACTGCTATGAAAAAGTGTTGGTACAAGGAAATGGCCGTTTACCAGATCTGGCCGCGTTCGTTCTGCGACGGCGACGGCGACGGTATCGGCGATTTGAAGGGCGTACTGTCGAAACTCGACTACATCAAAAGTCTCGGCGTGGACGCCATTTGGTTCTCTCCCCTGTATGTTTCGCCGCAAAAAGATTACGGTTATGACATTGCCGATTACCGCGCCATTCAGCCCGAATACGGCACGATGGACGATTTCAAAGCCGTGCTGAACGGCGCCCACGAGCGCGGTCTGCGCGTGATCATGGACCTGGTCGTCAACCACACCTCCGACCAGCACAAGTGGTTTTTGGAGAGCAAAAAGGGCGACGACAATCCCTATCACGACTATTACTTCTGGCGCAAGGGCAAAAACGGCCGCCGTCCCAACAACTGGATGAGCACTTTCGCCGGCCCGGCGTGGGAGTACGACAAGGACCTGGACGAGTATTACCTGCACCTGTTCGCGGTGGAACAGCCCGACCTGAATATGGACAACCCGAAAGTGCGCGAAGAGGTCAAGGACATTATGCGCTTTTGGCTGGATATGGGCGTGGACGGCTTCCGCGAGGACGTCATCACTTTTATCTCCAAGAAAGAGGGCCTGCCCTCCAGCCCGTACTGGATCCCCGTCGCGACGGGCATCGAGAATTATATGCACGGCCCGCATCTGGACGAGTATCTGCTCGAATTCCGCCACGAGGTGCTTGACAACTATGACTGTATGGTCGTCGGTGAGGCGCCGATGATGACCACCAAGCGCGCGCTGCCGCTGATCCAGGAAGGCCCCGACCAGGAACTGAATATGATGTTCAACTTTGAGCATATGGCAGCCGACTGCTTCATGTACTCGTGGATGAAGACGAAATTCAACCTGAAAAAGCTGAAGAAGGTCTACACCCGCTGGCAGACCGATCTGTACGGCAAGGCGTGGAACGCCAACTATATCGAGAACCACGACCAGCCGCGCATCGTCAACCGCTACGGCAGTCTGCAGTACCGCGTCGAGAGCGCCAAAATGCTGGCGACGATGTACATTTGTCAGAGCGGTACGCCCTTTATTTACCAGGGGCAGGAGATCGGCATGACGAACCTGGGGCTGGACGATATCAACAAGTACGTGGACGTTTCCACCATCAACAACTACGGCGTCGCCAAAAAACTGCTGGGCGCCAACAAAGCCATCTCGCTTGCCCAGTACGCTTCGCGCGACAACGCCCGCACCCCCGTTCAATGGACGGCCGGCAAAAACGCGGGCTTTACCACCGCCGACAAGCCGTGGTTCTTCGTCAACCCGAACTACACCGAGATCAACGTTGAGGCCGCTGAAAAAGACCCGGACAGCATCCTCAACTACTACCGCAAACTGCTGAAATTCCGCAAAGAGAACGAGATCGTCATTTACGGCGATTACAAAGAGCACTACGCGAGCAGCGACACGCTGTTCGTCTATGAGCGCAACTATGAGGGCAAGCGGCTGTTGGTCGTCAACTCGTTCACCGACAAGCCCGTCAAGTTCAAAGCGCCCGAGGGATTTGACCTGAGCAAGGGCGAATGCGTGCTGTGCAACTACAA
>CADBON010000189.1 GCA_902796315.1 Oscillospiraceae bacterium
TCCACGCTGACGCTCGACCTCTTCTGCGAAACCTTTATGAAAAAGAGCGGCAAAAAAGCGCAGGTTTCGGTCATGCGTCTGCTCATCGTCTTCTTCATCCTCATTTCCGCTGTTATCGCTATCATTCAGAATCAATTCGGCATCGCCTTTATCGCGCAGTTTATGGGCGTTTCGTGGGGCGCTCTCGCCGGCGCTTTCTTGGCGCCGTTCCTGTACGGCCTGTACTGGAAAAAGGTCACGAAGGCCGCCTGCTACGTCAACTTCGTGTTCGGTGTGGGCGTGATGCTGACCTACCTCGTGCTGCGCTTCGCGGCTCCCGCGACACTCGCCGCCATGCCCGCCTTCCTGCAGAGCCCGATCAATCTCGGCGCGCTGACCATGCTCGCTTCGCTGGTGCTGGTACCGGCCGTCAGCGTGATCACCAAAAAGCCCGACGCGGCAAAGGTCGAATCCATTTTCAGTTGCTACGACCGCACCGTCACCGTCGAGGCGAAAGAGTCGCTGGGCGACTGATCCCGCGGACAGATTCCGCAAAACGGCATCAAAAAACGGCATCAAAAAACGGCTTCCCGCGGGAAGCCGTTTTTTTGTTGTTGTGTTAATCCAGCGTGACCCAAATGGCGGGACGGACGGCCGCGTGCGCGTCGCCGACGTCGTGCCCCTTGGTGCGGATGGCGCCCTTTGCGTTGATGCCGGCGGCCATATCGGTCGAAATACCGGGCGAGCGCAGCCACCACCACGAGTTGCCGGTTTCACTGCTTTGCCAGGTGCTTTGGGCGATGGCGTACTCGGGCGAAAGCGCACAGCGCTCTTCGTCGCAGGAGAAGAACGTGCGGGCCTCTTCAATGCTCAGCAAAAAGACGTGGTCGACCGTATCGTTGCCCGCGTAGGTGCCGTACTGGGGATTTTCGTCGTTGCGAAGCTGCGCGTCCACGATTCTTTCTTTTTCGTCTTTGTCGAACGCCTCGTTGAAAAAGCCGTTATTCAGCCATGCGCGCAAACTGCAATCTTCCCACGACACGCTGTAGATCGAGGTGTGGTAGGGATGGCAGATCAGGCAATATTTACTCAACAGCAGCGCCTTGCCGTCGACGGCGTCGAGCACTTTCCAAAGGATCTGCTCTTTGCCGTTGTCCTGGTCATTATCCTGTTCATAGGAGCCGAACAGAACCTCAGCGCCGATGGAAACGGGCTGGCCTAAAAACGTACGGTTCTTTTCCACAAAAACAACTCCTTTTGGACTGTATAATCGAAAAGAGTCTATAATCGAGGATATTATACACCTTCGGCGCGGAATTGTCAACGACAGAACGAGTTTTTTCATTCGTTGTATTTTTGATAAATGATATACGGCTTACGCCGTATGATATACCGCGCTTACGCGCGGCATGATATATTTGCTGCCGCAAATGCGATATGATATAAATCCACTCATGCCCGCAGGCATATCACTCGCCGCAGGCGAATATCACACGCGAAGCGTATATCACAAATCCACGCTGTGGATTTATATCATTGAAAAAACCGTTCCATTCGGAACGGTTTTTTCATGGAGCTGATGGCCGGAATCGAACCGGCGACCTCATCCTTACCAAGGATGCGCTCTACCGACTGAGCCACATCAGCACTTCTCTCGCGAAAAGCATTACCAATTATACAAGCAACTCGCGGAGTTGTCAAGCATTTTTTTCAAAACCTCGTCGCCGGGGGATGATCCCCGCGCGGACGGGCCTTGGCGGGCGCGTCCGGCGTGCCTTTTTCGCGATTTCTCCGTGTGGATTTTTCGCCTGATATTTCCGTGTGAAAATTTTGCGGAGGGCGGATTTTTTTGTTCCTTATCTATTCCCTTTTTTATAACTATATGATATAATACCCATATACTGTCTTATTGTGCGGTAATTTTCGCACGGGAGGATTCTACGTGGCAAAACTCATTTCCATCGTTAACCAAAAGGGCGGCGTCGGCAAAACGACGACCGCCGTCAACCTGGCCGCCGCCGTCGGCGCGCTCGGTAAAAAAGTTCTGCTGGCGGATATCGACCCTCAGGGCAACACCACCAGCGGGTACGGCATCTCGCGCAAGGGGCTGACCGCCACCTCGTACGAGGTGCTGATCGGTTCTGCTTCCGCGGCGGACGCCGTGCTGCACACCGCCTTCGCCGGGGTCGATCTGCTGCCCTCCAATATGAACCTCGCGGGGGCCGAGATCGAGCTCGCCGCCATGGACAAGCGCGACTCGCTGCTGAAGACGGGCCTTGCGACCGTGGAGGGGAATTACGATTACGTCTTTTTCGACTGCCCGCCGTCGCTGGGGCTGATCACGCTCAACGCGCTGACCGCGTCTGACAGTTTTTTGGTGCCGATCCAATGCGAGTATTACGCGCTGGAGGGGCTGTCGCAGTTGATGGCCACCGTGCGCACGGTCAAGCGGCTGTACAATCCGCTGATCGAACTCGAGGGTGTGCTGCTCACGATGTACGACGGGCGGCTCAACCTCACCCAGCAGGTGGTCGAGGAGGTCAAGACCTTCTTCCCCAAAAAAGTTTACGCCACGGTCATTCCCCGCAACGTGCGCCTTTCGGAAGCGCCGTCGTTCGGCGAGCCGGTCCTCTATTACGACCGCACTTCCCGCGGGGCCGAAGCGTATACCGCGCTGGCCGAAGAGTTTTTGGCGCAGCAGAAATAAAGCAAATCCAATTACCCGGAAAGGGGTCACGTTATGGCAACCAAACGCAAATCCGGTCTCGGCAGGGGCTTTGACGCCATTTTTGCCGATAACGCTGTGGAGGAGATTTCCGACGCCTCGGCGGCCGTCAAACTGAAACTCAGCGAACTGGAGCCCAACCGCCGCCAGCCGCGTAAAAAATTCGACGACGCGGCGCTGGCCGAACTCGCCGACAGCATCCGTCAGCACGGCGTGCTGCAGCCGCTTCTGGTGCGGCCGCTGCCCGACGGCGGCTATCAGATCGTGGCGGGCGAACGCCGCTGGCGCGCCGCACGGCAGGCGGGGCTTACCGAGGTTCCCGCCGTGGTGCGCGAACTCTCGGACGCCGAGGTCGCCGGCCTTGCGCTGGTCGAGAACCTGCAGCGCGAGGATCTGAACCCGCTGGAAGAAGCGCAGGGCTTTCGGGAACTCGCCGACAAATACGGCTATACGCAAGAGGAGATCGCGGCCCTCGTCGGCCGCTCCCGCAGCGCCGTCGCCAACTCCCTGCGCCTGCTGACGCTGTCGAAAAAACTTCGCGAACTGGTCGAGAGCGGCGCGCTCTCGCCGGGCCACGCGCGGGCTCTGCTGACCGTCGAGGACGACGGGCTGCGCGACCAGCTCGCCAAGGTCATCGTCGACAACGGCCTGTCGGTGCGTGAGGCGGAACAGCTCACCCGCACCGCCGTCAAGACCAAACCCGAGGGCAAAAAGGCCAAAAAGCGCAACCCCTATTACGACGAGGTTTCGCTGGCTTTGGGCGAGGTGCTCGGCCGCCGCGTGCGCGTACACAAGTCCGGCAAAAGCGGCGCGTTGGAAATCGAATTTTTCAACGACGACGATTTGAAAAAACTATTGACGCTCTTTGAGCGCTGGGAATAAGGAGATACCGGTATGATTGACATTAAGTTTTTGCGTGAAAACCCCGAGGTCGTCAAGCAGAACATCCGCAATAAATTTCAGGATGAAAAACTGCCGCTCGTCGACAAAGTGATCGCCCTCGACGCCGAAAGCCGCGCCGCCAAGGGCGAAGCGGACGAGCTGCGCGCCAACCGCAACAAGAACAGCAAGCAGATCGGCATGCTGATGGCGCAGGGCAAGCGTGACGAGGCCGAGGAGATGAAGAAAAAAGTTTCCGCCGACGCGGCGCGCCTTGCCGAACTGGAGGGCAAGGAGACCGAACTCGCGGAAGAGGTCAACAAGATCATGATGGTCATCCCCAACATCATCGACCCGTCCGTCCCCATCGGCAAAAACGATACCGAGAACGTCGAGCGCGAGCGTTTCGGCGACCCGGTCGTGCCGCCGTTTGAGATTCCGTACCACCGCGAGATCATGGAAAGTTTCGACGGCATCGACCTCGACAGCGCCACCCGCGTGGCGGGCAACGGGTTTTATTACCTGCGCGGCGATATTGCGCGGCTGCACTCCGCCGTGCTGGCCTACGCGCGCGACTTTATGATCGACCGCGGCTTCACCTACTACATTCCGCCCTTTATGATCCGCAGCAGCGTCGTCACCGGCGTGATGAGTTTTGCCGAAATGGACGCCATGATGTATAAGATCGAGGGCGAGGATCTGTACCTTATCGGCACGAGCGAACACTCGATGATCGGCAAGTTCATCGATCAGATCATCCCCGAAGAGCAGCTGCCGCAGACGCTCACCAGCTATTCGCCCTGCTTCCGCAAGGAAAAGGGCGCCCACGGCATCGAGGAACGCGGCGTGTACCGCATCCACCAGTTTGAAAAGCAGGAAATGATCGTCGTCTGCAAACCCGACGAAAGCCCGATGTGGTTTGACAAACTCTGGCAGAATACGGTCGACTTGTTCCGCTCGCTGGATATTCCCGTCCGCACGCTGGAGTGCTGCTCGGGCGACCTCGCCGATCTCAAGGTCAAATCCGTGGACGTCGAAGCGTGGAGCCCGCGCCAGCAGAAGTATTTTGAGGTCGGCTCCTGCTCCAACCTTTCGGACGCGCAGGCGCGCCGCCTGAAGATCCGCGTCGCAGGGAAGGACGGCAAAAAGTACCTGCCCCACACGCTCAACAACACCGTCGTGGCGCCGCCGCGGATGCTGATCGCATTTTTGGAAAACAATCTCAACGAAGACGGCACCGTCTCCATTCCCACCGTGCTGCGTCCCTATATGGGCGGCAAGGAAAAACTGGTGCCCAAGGCGAAATAAATGAACGAACACAACGAACGTACAAAACAACGGAATGAAGAGGCGCGTGACGCCGACGTGATCTTCGGCCGCAACCCCGTGCTGGAGGCCATCAAGAGCGGCCGCCCGCTTGACCGTCTGCTGGTCGCGCGCGGCGAGCACAGCGGTTCGGTCCCCCAGATCGTGGCGCTGGCCGTTCAGGCGGGCGTGCCCGTCAAGGACGTGGACCGCAAAAAGCTTGACTTTCTCTGCGGCCACGGCAACCACCAGGGTGTTGCCGCCGTCGGCGCCGTCAAAGCGTACGGCACCGTCGACGATCTGTTTGCCGAGGCCGAACGCCGCGGCGAGCCGCCCTTCTTCGTGATCTGTGATGAGATCGAGGACCCGCACAACCTCGGCGCCATTATCCGTACGGCGGAGGCCGCCGGCGCGCACGGAATGATCGTTCCCAAGCGTCGCAGCGCCCCCTTGAGCGGCGTCGTCGCCAAGACGAGTGCCGGTGCGGTCGAGTTTTTGCCGATCGCCCGCGTTGCCAACCTGACGCAGACGATCGCCCAACTCAAAGAGCGCGGGGTGTGGGTCTACTGCGCCGATATGGACGGCGAGCCCTACGACAAAGCCAACCTCACCGGCCCGATCGCGCTGGTGGTCGGCTCCGAGGGCAGCGGCGTGGGCCGCCTTGTGAAAGAAACCTGCGACGGGGTGCTGTCCCTGCCGATGAAAGGGAGAATCAACTCGCTGAACGCCTCCGTTGCGGCGGGCATTCTGCTGTACGAGATCGCGCGACGCCGCGATTGAGGGAAAGGGGTTTTCGATGGCTGACGAAAACAAAGTGTGGTCCCTTGAAGAAATCGACGCTCTGCTCGAGGACAGCGGCGTTCGCCGCCCTGACGAGCAGGAAACGCCCCCGCCTGCCGTTCCCAGGGCGGAGGCAGTCGACCCGCGCCCGACCCATCGAAGCGGCGTGCGGCATCGCATCAAATCGCCGTCGCTCGTGGAGTCCGACGCTGAGACGAACGCCGCTCTCAGCGAGGAAATGAGCGAAAAATACCGCGACCGCTTCTTTAACCGTCCGGCTCAGAATCTGGAAAAGACGGGTGAGCATACCCCGCTGACGCCCGAGGAGCAGCCCTACGAACGCAGCGGTTTCGTGCACCGCAAAAGCGAATTTGCCGGCACCGGCGATTTTGAACCCGTGCCCCATCTGGTGCCCGATTCCATAGCCGCCGGCGACGAGCCGGCCGACGACGCCACCCGTGAGCGCGAACCCGTGCCCGTCAAGACCCGTGAAACGGAAGTCGACAGCAAGACCAAGGTGCTGCGTTCGTTCGCCAAGACCGACGGCAGCGCCCACGAGGACGACGTCGCCGAAGAGGATGACGGCCAACTGACCTTTGAGGGCTTTGACGACGAGGAACCCGTCGAACGTGTCGACGAGACAGAGGTCGAAGAAAAACTCAAAGAGAGCCGCAAAGAAAAAATCGAGAATTTTGTCGTGACCACCGAGAGAGAACCGACCGAAGCCGACAAGGACGCGCGGCTCGGCTCTTCCGAATATCTGACGGTGGACGACCGTTTCAAAGTTTCTTACTCCCTGCGCAAAAAGAAAGCCGCGGCCATGTTCGCCACCGTCGTGGACGGCATCGGCGTGGCGGCGCTGGCGATCCTTTCCGCCGTGGCCGTGGTCGGCAGTGCCGAGGGCACCCTGCCGGCGCTGGCATCGCTGGCCGTTCTCGCCGTGTGCGCGGCGGCGTCCTTCCCCACCGTTGCCAACGGCTTCAGGGGACTGTTCCGCCTGAAGCCCAACCGCGACAGCGGCGTGGTGATCGCGCTTGTGGCGGCGGCCGTTCAATGTGTGGTGTTCGCCGTTTCCGACGAGACGTTCCGCGCCGGTTTCCCGCTCTTTACCGCCGCGGCGGTATTTCCGCTTACGCTCAACTCGGCGGCGGAATGGCTTGAGAACAAGCGTCTGCTCGCCAACTTCGCCGCGCTGACTTCCGGCAAGGATCTGTACGCCATCGGCAAGGTCGAACCGGAGGAGACCGCTTTTGAGATCGGCCGCGGTCTGCTGCTCGACGATCCCGCCGTGCTGTGCACGCAAAAGACGGAATTCCCGCGCCGTTTTCTTGAACTGTCGCGCGTGTATTATCCGAGCGACGACCTCAACCGCAAGACCGTGCCCGTCGCCGTGATCGCCGGCGCCGCGGTCGGTGCGCTGACGCTGCTCACGGGCAACACCGCCGCCTTGTGCGCCTTTACCGCGACGGTCTGCGCGGCTGTTTCCTATTTCTCCTATCTTGCCGACGCCGTTGCCGTCGGCCGCGCCTCGGGCCGTCTGCTGCGGGGCGGCGCCGTTTTGACGGGCTGGGATTCGTTCCGCGCCTGCGCGACGGCGAACGCCGTGGCGGTGGACGCCGCCGACGTGTTTGACCCCTACGGCGGCAACGTTTTCGGCATTCACATTTTTACCGATATGAAAGCGGATGAGGCCATCCTCGACACCGCTTCGCTGGCCATCGCTTCGGGCGGGCCGCTGGGCAACCTCTTCAAGCGCGTGGTGCTGGGCAAGACGCAGCTGCTGTTCCCGGTCGATACCCTCGCCTATGAGGATAAACTCGGTCTGTCGGCGTGGATCTTCAACCGCCGCGTGCTGGTCGGCAGCGCCGAACTTCTGCGCAACCACAACGTTGAGATCCCCGACCGTCAGTATGTCGACCGCCACCTGCGCGAGGGGCGCTACCCGCTCTATCTCGCCGTGGACGGCAAGGCGGCGGCGGTGTTTATCGTGTCGTACGATATTGCCAAAGCCAACCGCCGCGACTTCCGCACGATCGAGAGCAACGGCCTGTCGCTGCTTGTGCGTTCCGACGACGCGAACATCACCGACGAACTCGTCGCCAACGGGCTCGGTGTGCCGCAGAGCGGCGTCAAGGTGCTGTCGGCCATTTCGGGCGACGTCTACCGCGAGTACCGCGGCAAGACCAGCAGTTCCGCCGACGCGCATCTTCTGCACGACGGGCGCTCGCGCTCCTATCTCGCCGCCGTCAGCACGGCGCTGGGCCTGGGTTCCGTCAAGCACATCACGGGCCTGCTGCAGGCCGGTGCCGCCGGCATCGGCGTGGCGATCACCGCCGTGCTGGCCTTCACGGGCGGCATCGCGCAGATCTCCTGCCTGCAATTCCTGCTGGCGCAGGGCCTTTTGACCGGCATTGGTCTGCTGGCCGTCCGTTTGACTCGCAAATAAAACCGAACTTGTGAAAGGGAGGCAATCGATATGAACTACCCCGAACTCATCAACCGCTTGACGCTTGAGGAAAAGGCGGCGCTCTGCTCCGGCAAAGATTTTTGGCACCTTGCCGCGGTGGACCGCCTCGACATTCCCTCGATCATGGTGACCGACGGCCCGCACGGACTGCGCAAACAGAACACCCAAAAGACCGGCGCCGGCGACATTCTCGGCAACAGCGTGCCCGCCACCTGCTTCCCGCCCGCCGCGGCGACCGCCTGCTCGTGGAACCCGGAACTGCTGATCGAAGAGGGCAAGGCGCTCGGCGAAGAATGCCTGAAAGAGCAGGTCTCCGTTCTGCTCGGCCCGGGCACCAATATGAAGCGCTCGCCCCTGTGCGGCCGCAACTTCGAGTATTTTTCCGAGGATCCCTTCCTCGCGGGCAACTGCGCCGCCGCCTTCATCAACGGCGTGCAGTCGCAGGGAGTCGGCACCTCGCTCAAGCATTTTGCCGCCAATAACCAGGAGTGCCGCCGTATGACGATCGACACCGTCGCCGACGAGCGCACTCTGCGCGAGATCTATCTCACCGCCTTTGAGATCGCCGTCAAGACCGCCCGTCCGTGGACGGTGATGAACGCCTACAACCGGCTGAACGGCACCTACTGCGCCGAAAACAAATGGCTGTTGACCGACGTGCTGCGCAAGGAGTGGGGCTTCGACGGCCTTGTGATGACCGACTGGGGCGCCGAAAACGAGATCGTCGACGGAATCAGAGCGGGGCAAAACCTCGAGATGCCCGGCTCGGGCGGCTACGGCCCGCGCAAGCTCGTCAAGGCCGTCGAGAACGGCGAACTGGACGAGAGCGTGCTGGATGAGAACGTTGACACGGTGCTCACCCTTATTATGAAAGGCGCCGCCAACCGCAAGACGGATTACGTCTGCGATATGCAGGCGCACCACGCGCTGGCGCGCAAGATCGCCGGCGAAAGCATCGTACTGCTGAAAAACGAAGACGCCATCCTTCCCTTTGACAAAGACGCCAAGGTCGCCGTCATCGGCGAAATGGCGAAAAAACCGCGCTATCAGGGCGCGGGCAGTTCGCTGATCAATCCGACGCAGTTGGATGACGCCTATACCGAACTGCTGCGCAAGGGCTGCAGAATCGCCTACGCGCGCGGCTATGACAAGGACGCCGAACTGCCCGACGACCGGCTTCTTTCCGAGGCCGCCGCGCTTGCGGCGCGCGCCGAGATCGCCGTCGTCTTTATCGGTCTGACCGAAGTGTATGAGAGCGAGGGTTTCGACCGCCGTCACGTTCAGCTGCCGCCCGCGCACAACGCGCTGGTCGAGGCCGTGGCGGCCGCCAATCCCAACACCGTCGTGGTGCTGTCGGGCGGTTCCGCCGTGGTGATGCCGTGGCTGGATAAAGTCAAGGGCGTTGTCAACGGCCTGTTGCTCGGGCAGGCGGGGGGCGGCGCCGTGGCCGACGTGCTAACGGGTGACGTCAACCCCTCCGGCAAACTGGCCGAGACCTACCCGCTGTCGCTCGAGGATACGCCCGCGTACCGCAACTTCCCCGGCAAGCAGTTGTCGGTCGAGTACCGCGAGAGCATCTTCATCGGCTATCGCTACTATGACAAAGTCGGCAAAGACGTGCTGTTCCCCTTTGGTTACGGCCTCTCATACACCTCTTTCGAATACGGCGATTTGAAACTGTCGGCCGACTCCGTCAGCGACGCCGACACCCTGACGGTCAGTTTCACCGTCACCAACACGGGCGACCGCGCCGGCGCGGAAGTCGCGCAGCTGTACGTCGCCCCGCCCGAGAGCCGCATCTTCAAAGCGCCGAAAGAACTCAAGGGCTTTTGCAAGGTGTTCCTCGAGCCCGGCGAGACCAAGACCGTGACCCTTGAACTCGGCAAGCGCGCGTTCGCTTACTATAACGTCAACATCCACGACTGGCACGTCGAAAGCGGCGCGTATGAGATCCTTGTCGGCGCGTCCTCGCGTGACGTCCGTCTGCGTCAGAGCGTGCAGGTCGCTTCTACCGTCGAGGCCGAAGTGCCCGACTACACCGCCGTCGCACCCGCCTATTACACGGGCGACCCGGCCGACGTTGACGACGCCCAGTTCGAAGCGCTGCTCGGCCGCCCGATCCCCTGCGGCGACCGCGATCCCTCGCTGCCGATCGATCCCAACGGCTCGCTGGAGCTTGCCGCCGGCACCCCGCGCGGCGACAAGGTCATCGGTTTGATCACCGCCATCGTTGAAAAGATCGGCGGAGGCGGCATCAACAGCGAGATGATGAAGAACACCGCGTTCCAGATCCCGATCCGCTGCTTCATCACCATGAGCGGCGGCGTCGTGAACGACGAGATGTGCGCCGCCATCTGCGATATGCTCAACGGCAAGCCCATGGCGCCGTGCCTGGGCACGCTTCTCAAAAATCTGCCGTCCGCCCTTTCCAAGGTGCCGGCAATGATCAGCGCGATGTAAGGAGGACCGTTATGAAACTGCATGGTAAAAGTTTGAATCGTCTGCTCGCCGTCCTGCTGGCGGTCGTACTGCTGGCCGCCGCCGTTCCTTATGCGCAGGCCGCGGACGACTCGCTCGATTTCGGCGTCGTTTCCGACATCCACTATTACCCGGAGTCCTACACCAACGTGACGCCGGCGTTTGAACAGTGGGTGGGCAACAAACAATATATCAACCAGCCGGGTCTGATGGCCTCGATGTTCGCTTTCTACAAACAGCAGGCGGCAGAGGGCAAGCTCGACTGCCTGATCGTTCCCGGCGATCTGACGCACAACGGCGAACTGCAGGCGCACCGCGATCTGGCCGCTCTGCTGGAGCAGTTTGAGGCGGATACCGGCGTGCCGGTGTTCGTCATCAACGGCAACCACGATATCAACAATTCCGACGCCGCCTCCTTCGCCAACGGCGAGAGTGCGGTCAAGGTCGAGCGCACCGGTCCCGAGCAGTGGCTTGAGATTTATAAAAATCTCGGCTACGACATGGCGTGCGCCACCTATACGCCCCCCGCGGGGACGAAGGCCGGCATGCTTTCCTACGCCGTGGAATTGGGCAACTATCGCCTGATCTTCATGGACGGCGGCCAGTACAGCGTCGACGGCACCGAAAAGGGCCGTGACGAGCACGAGACCGCGGGCCATTTCACCGAGGGACTGCAGCAGTGGGTGGACAGCCAGCTTGCCGAGGCCAAGCGTAAGGGGCAGACCCCGCTGGGCATCGACCACTGGAGTCTGGTGCCGCACTATGACAGCCAGGACCGCATCCTGCAGGGTTTCACCCTGACCGATTGGCAAAAGGTCAGCGAACGCTTCGCCGACGAGGGTCTGCATTACTATCTGACGGGTCACTCCCACTCCAACGACGTGGCGACCAACGTCAACGACAACGGCGAACTGATCGTCGATATGCAGACGGCGGCTATGTCCGAATTCCCGCACCTGATTCACACCGCCTCGCTGACGCGCGACGGGGGCGAGAAGAGCACCCTGACCTATCAGACGCACGATATTGACGAGGTGCTTCCCGTCGTCAGCCGCGACGGCAATCCCTACCCCCAACCGTACCGCACCAGTTTTGCGTTCAACTATATCTATAAGGGCGACATCGGCGCTTACGCCAAAGATCTTGTGAAGCCGATGCTTTCCGACCTCTTTGCCGATATTATGGCGGAGGGCGGCCTTGCCAAATATCTGGATAACCGCCTCGGGCTTGAGGATCTGATCTTCAAATACATCGGCGGTTTCAGCCAAAACGCGATGTGGTTTATCGAGGACCTCGGCGCGCAGATCGACGCGCGCTATATCGCCGACCCGACCCACACCTTTGAACTGATCGACAGCATCATCGACCAACTGTGCGATCTGAAGGTTTCCGACTATCCGTGCACGTCGCTTTATGACGAGTACGGCTATACCAATCCCCGGCACGACTACGGCACCTTCGGCGATCTGGCGCTGGTGCTGATAACCGGCATGGGGGCGGGCAACGAACTCAACACCGACCCGTTTATGTGCGACGTGCTCGACCAGTTTGAAAACGGCGACCTCGCCAAACGCGTGTTCGATTTCCTGTACGACGCGGTCGTCAACCAGCTTGTCAAGGGCGATATTCTGCCCAATCTGTACGTCCATCTCGACAAACTCTTCCCCGAGGGGTATGAAGAAGGTCCCGCCATCCAGGCCTTTTTGGGGCTGATCGTCGGCCTGCTCAACGGTACCGACGCCCAGGCGTCCTCCGTTGCGGCCGCCGCGCCGCGCGTGTACGAAGGGATGTCATACCTCGAACTTGCCGAGGCCGTGCTCAAAGTGCTTGACCGCTTCGGCGTGCTGGAGGGCGGTTCCATCGACGGCGCCCTTGCCGCGCTGATGACCGAGTACATCACCGAAAGCCAGTACCAGGCGTGGGGCCACACCTTCAATTACCTGATCGACGATCTCGGCAACGACCACAACCCCGGCGATCTGCTCGACTGGGGCGGCACGATTTCTTATACCGGCCCGCGCGCCGTGCCCGCCACGCAAAAGAATTACCGCCTGCCGTCGCTGATTTCCCAGTCGCTGACCGATAAGGCGGGTACCGAGTTCAGCATCAGCTGGTACTCCAAATACACGCTTGAGGCGACCGACATCGAAGTGATCGCCGACGGCGGCCGTTTCACGGGCAAAAACGCCCTGCCGCAGGGCGTGACTGCCACAAAGTCACAGGAACACAAAACGCGCACCTTCCCCGGCGTCGACCTCGGCATAATCGGCTTTTTCCCGTATGAACTGGATCTTGTCCGCCACGTTGTCAAACTCAGCGGGCTCAAACCCGGCGCGACTTACCGCTACCGCGTCGGCAACGCCGCGCGCGGCTGGTGGAGCGACGAAGGGATCATCCGCACCGCCGACGGTTCCGATGAGGTCACGTTCCTTCACGTGACCGACAGCCAGGCGCAGAATGAGCGGCAGTATGCCGTTTTCGGCCAGACGCTTGACACGGCCTTTGACCTCTATCCCGACACCGACCTCATTCTCGAGGGCGGCGATATGAGCGACTACGGCAGCAACGTCCTCTACTGGGGCTATTTCTTCGCGAGTTCCGACAAACTGCGCGCCGTTCCCGTGATGCCGGTCGCCGGCAACCACGAGACGATGGGCAAGACCCCCGCATTGACCGACAACTTCGTTTTGCCGATCAAGGCCGAGCAGGATCTTTCCACCGGCGCCTATTATTCCTTCGATTACAACAACGTCCACTTCATTATGCTCAACACCAACGACAGCGACAAGAACGGCCTGTCCGAAGCCCAGACCAAATGGCTCCGGCGCGACGCCATGCTTTCCAACGCCCGCTGGAAGATCGTGGTGGTGCATAAGGCGACCTATTCCAACGGTTCGCACTTTGACGACAAGGAAGTCAAGGGCATGCGCGAACAGTTCGCTTCGCTGATGCCGCAGCTCGGTATCGATATGGTTTTAGAGGGGCACGATCACGTGTACCTGCGTACCGACGCCATGCTTGACAACAAGGTCGTCAAATCCGCGACCAAAACGGTCACCTGCAACGGCGCCGATTACACCGCCAAGGTCGACCCGACCGGCACGGTTTACGCCATCACGGGCGCTTCCGGCTGCAAGAACTACGTTGCCAAGCCCAACAGCGAGACCGACAAACTCTTCCCGCGGGCTGAAAGCATCGTCGTCTGTGACGTTCCCGCCTTCGCGGGCGTGCGTGTGACGAGCGACACCCTTTACTATGACGCCTACACCGTCACCGGCGGCGTCCCCGAAAAGATCGACTCGTTCGCCATCTACAAGGACGGCGTTTACGGCGACGCCAACGGCGACGGTGCGCTGAACCTTGCCGACGTCTATACGGCCCTGCGCCTTGCGGCGGATATCGAAACACCCACCGCCGAGCAGATGCGCCTGTGCGACCTTGACAAAAACGGCGCCATCACCACCGACGACGCCCGCGGCATCCTTAAAAAAGTCAGCCGCGTCAGCGCGTAACAAAGAACCGGGCGACAGCCCTTGAAAGGAAGGATACTATGGAAAAAGTCAGACTCGGAA
>CADBON010000190.1 GCA_902796315.1 Oscillospiraceae bacterium
ACCGTCGCCGGCGAATACTTCCTGCTGCGCGCGAGCGACGTGCATCTCAAAAACGTAAAAATGACGGGCAAATACTCGTTCCAGTACATCGAAAACTGCACGCTCGACAACTCGCGCTTCGACACGAAGGACGCCTTTTGGCACGCCAAAAACTTCACCGTGCGCGACTGCGAAATCAACGGCGAATATCTGGCGTGGTACAGCGAGAACCTGACCTTTATCAACTGCGTCATCTCGGGCACACAACCCTTCTGCTACTGCAAAAACCTGCGCCTGATCAACTGCGAAATGCGCGACGCCGACCTCGCCTTTGAACGCAGCGAGGTGCAGGCGGAACTCAACGCACCCATCGACAGCATCAAGAATCCCCTGTCGGGCGAGATCCGCGTCCCCGCCGTCGGCGACCTCATCTTTGATATCCCGCAGGCGAAGGGCAAGGTCACCGTCACGGGCGAAACACGCTGAAGCGCCTCGTTTTATACGCACAAAAAAGACCCTTTCGGGTCTTTTTTTCACGCTTTTTTATCGGATAATCGTCAGTCGGTGCAGGGCGCGGGTGACGGCCATATAGAGGTAGTGGCGGTTTTCGTCGCCGTCAAAAGCGCCGTCGCGGGCGTCGACCAGCACGCTGTCGAACTCCAGCCCCTTGGTCAGCGCCAGCGGCATGACGGTCGGGTTGTCCGAGAGCGAGCAGTCCTTTTCGTCGCACAGTTTCAGATCGGGTATGGCGGGCCGCAGGTCGCGGTACACCTCGCGAGCGCGCGCGACGGTGCGCGTGACCAAACAGACCGAGCGGCTGTGCTCCGTCAGGCGGGCGATCTCGGCGATAAGGCCGTCAGCGTCCACCGTTTTGACCGGGTCGCCGTCGCGCTCAAACACCTCGTACCGCCGGTCCGCGGGCAGCAGCGACAGCGCCAGCGCGTTGATAGGCGCAGTGGAGCGGTAACTGCGGTCGAGCGTCAGCCGGTCGGCTTCGTACAAAGCGCAGAGGTCGGCGGGATCGACGGTGTTGACGGCGGGCAAAATGGCCTGGTTGCCGTCCGCCAGCAGCGTGAACGCCGCCTGGGGGAACACGCGGCGCAGAATGCGGTGCTGCAGCAGCGACAGGTCCTGCGCCTCGTCGATCAGTACGTGCTTGACGCCCGTCAGCGACGCCGCGGTACCCAGCAGCGTTTTGAGGTACAGCAGGCACACCGCGTCCTCAAACGCGATGCTGCGGCGGGCCATGCGGCTCAGCGTCGCCAGCAGCGCCTCGCGCTCGCCGCTCTCGTCGGCGAAGCGGTCGACCGCGTGCAGATAGACCGTGGTCGGTTCTACGTAAGCGGCGGCGCGGATGGACTGCACGGCGCGCCCCTTGATATCCAGACGGCGCTTGCGCAGAAGTTTGCGCGTGTCCACGTCAACGTCGCTCTGCGCGTCGCACTCGGCGAAAAGCTCGTGCGCGTTGACGGAAAAATACTCGTCGATTTTGCCGACGGCAAACGAGCAAAGCCGCTCGGCGCGGGCGCGCACGGTGTTCTCGACGTCGCGCGCAAAGCGTTCTTTCAGTTCGTCCGCGGCGATAATGACGCGGTCGAGATAGCGCACGTCTTCAAAGGCGGGGGTGAAGCCCGCCGCCTCTTCCTCCAGACACTTCACGAACGCGGGGCTGCACTTGAGCGCGGCGCCGCGGCGGCGCGTTTCATCGCCGTCGATCAGTTCCTCGGCCAGGGCATAATAATCCTCGACCTCAAAGGTCGGCAGTTCCGCCGCAAAGAGCGAGGTGAAACTCGCATAGTTGATGGGCATTTCGCCCAGTTCGGGAATGACGTCCGCGACGTAACTGGTAAACACGTCGTTGTTGGAGAACATCACGATCTCGGACGAGGTCAGGTCGCGCCCGCTGCGGTACAGCAAATAGGCCAGCCGGTGAAAACCGACCGATGTCTTGCCGCTCCCCGCGGCGCCCGTTACCAGCAGGTTGGCGGAGCCCGTATAGCGGATGGCGCGGTTCTGTTCGCGCTGAATGCTGTTGACAATGACCTTCAGATGCCGACCCGACGAGGCGGAAAGCACGTCGCGCAAGATCTCGTCATTGATCTTCATATCGCTGTCGCTGTAGGCGACAAGGCCGTGTTCATCAAACCGGAACTGCCGCTTGAGCAGCAGGTCGCACGCGATGCGGCCGCGCGGAGCGTCAAAGAACGCCTCGCCGTCAAA
>CADBON010000191.1 GCA_902796315.1 Oscillospiraceae bacterium
CGTGCCGTCCGCAAGCGCGTCCAGCTTGGAAACGGTCGCGCGGCCGTTTCCGCCGCGGGTCGCCACAAGAATGATCGCGCCGGCCACGATTGCCACGAGCAAGCAGAGGAGAATGATTTTAACGCTCTTTTTCATTTTATAACCGCCTTTATATTGATTCTTTTTTGTTTTTGCGCTCCGCCTGTCACACCAGTTTCAGTCCATACGCGACTTCGGTGCCGCGGGTGGCGAGGCGGTGCAGGCCCAGTTTTTCGTAAAAGGCAAGGGCGGCCGCGTTATCGACGCCGGTCGTCAGCATCACGCCCGGGCAGCCCGCGGCGCGCAGGTGGTCGAAAAGCGTCACGAGCAGGCGGCTGCCCCATCCCCGGCGGTGGTAGGGGGGCAGCAGGTCGACGTGCAGGTGCGCGGGGTATTCGCTCTTAAACTCCTCGTACAGCGCGATCGAGCCCATCGCCCACTCCAGGCGCTTTTCCCCCAGACCGTCGACCAGCGGCAGGTACCGCTCAAAAAACACGGGCTTGAACGCGTCAAAATCCGCCGCGCAGATCACGTACCCGACCGCGCGGCCGCCGTCGTCCAGCACAAAGCAATTCTGCGGCTCCTGCTCCAGATAATAATCGCAAAAGAAGTGCAGCACGAATTCCTGCGTTTCGGCGTCGTCTTCTTCGTCGTCGCAGTGCAGGCAGACGTACTCCGCGTCGGCAAAATCGGTTTCTTCGTATTTTCGAATGAACAGCATAGTATCACCTCTTTTATAATAAAACAGATCGCGCGCAAAATCAAGTTGCGATTCGTATGTTGAAAAACGATCGGCAAGCGGCTATAATAACGGGTAGAGGTGAGAACGATGGGCATTGGACGAACAGCAATCAAAACGCTCGCGAAAGCGGTGATCGCCACCCTGCCGAAACGCTGTCTGACGACGGCCGAACGCGCGAACGCCGGCCTGCCCGCGGGCGACGCGACATTCTCGTGCGCGCCGGGCGAAACGTTTACCTGCGGCTTCGGCAAGGCCGTGCTGACCCCCGACGACGTTGCAAGCGGCGCCTATTACATCGCGGGGTACGATTCGAACAACCCGGCGAAGACCGTGCTGGACGATATGTACGCCCGCGCCGTGTATCTCGACGACGGCACCGGACGGGGCGGCGTCGTGCTGTGCGCGGTCGACTGCGTCGGGCTGAGCCGCAAAGACGTCAACGACATCCGCCGCGCGGTGCTTGCAAGCGCAGACGCCCCGCTTCTCAAATCGATCAATATCGCCGCGACGCACAGCCATTCCGCCGTCGATACGCAGGGTCTTTGGGGACCCAAGATCACCAAAAGCGGCCGGAACGAAGCGTTTCTCCAAACGCTTAAAACGCGCGTTGCGGGCGCCATTCTCGACGCCTGCCGCGGCGCGGTGCGCGGCCGCCTCTTTTACGGCGTGCTGGCAACGGAGGGCCTGCAGGCCGACGTCCGCGCGCCCGAAACGTTCGATCCCAATCTGACCAAGATCCTGTTCCGCGGCGAGGACGGGTCCGAGATCGTGCTCGTGAATTTCGCCGCGCATGCCGAACTGATGGGCAGCAAAACGACGGCGGTCAGCGCCGATTTCCCCGCCTATATGATCCGCGAGATCGAGAAAAGCGGCCCCCACGTGAACGCCGTCTTTTTCAACGGCGCCATCGGCGGCATGATCTCCGCGAAAGAGATCAAAAAGGTCTATCGCCACGAGATCGACTGCGAGGCCTACGCCAAGGCCTACGGCAAAACGCTGGGGGAACTGGTCAACGGCATCCCCTGCGAGACCGAGATCGAACCGCTCGTCAACGCGGCCTGCGCGCCCGTCGCCCTGCCCGCCGACAACTTTGCGCTGATCTTCGCCCGCCGCATCGGCGTGCTGAATAACGACATCGCCCGCGGCGGCAAGCGCTCGGCGGCGGTCGTCTTTTCCGAGACGGGGTACCTGGAACTCGGCTGTCAGCGCGTGGGGCTGTTCCTCGTGCCGGGCGAACTCTTTCCCGAACTGTGGAACGGCGCGTTTTTGAGCGCGGCGGAATCCGCCGCCGGCGCCGAGGCGCACTACCGCGTGCTGAACACGCTCGGCGGGTGCGACCACCGCTTTGTGGTGGGGCTTTGCAACGACGAACTGGGCTATATCCTGCCCGACAACGACTTTTTGACGGACGCCGACCGCCCCTATCTCAACGCGGCGCACGACCGTCACGGACGCCGGCATTATGAGGAGACGAACTCGCTCGGCCCCGCGACCGCCCGAGTGCTGCTCGATGCGACGGCAGACCTGATCGACGCGGCACAGGCCGCATCAATGAAATGAATCCTGTCGGATTCATGAAGTATTCCTTCGGAATATGAAGTTGCTTCGCAATGAAGTACGCTGCGGCGTATGAAATTCATATCGAGCGAAGCGAGATATTTCATTATTAAAAAGCGGCAGAGTTCAGAAAACTCTGCCGCTTTTGTTACGGATCAAAAGGGGAAACTTTTACGCCTTCGCGCCGCGCGCTTTCGCGGTCACGCCGAAGGTGCGTTCCAGCATGACGATCATCAGCACGGTGAACGCCGTCAGAAAGACGGGCAACACTTCGAACGTGGTCAGGTGGCCGAGCAGACCGAACAGCGGCGGCATAAAGGTCGTGCCGATATAGGCGCTGGCCATCTGAATGCCGATAATGGCGCCGGAGTTCTCCTGGCCGAAATTGTCGGGCGTGGAGTGGATAACGCTGGGATAGACGGGCGCACAGCCGAAGCCGATGACGATCAGCCCCGCCAGCGCGAGCGACGGCACGGCGTAGGAGGCAAACAGCAGCAGGATGCCCCCGCCGAGCACGCAGGTGCCCAGACGGATCATCCGGCGGTCGCCGAGCCGGTTGGCGACAAACCCGCAGAGAAAGCGGCCCGCGGTGATGCCGATATAAAAGAGCGACGCAAAGCCCGCCGCGCGTTCGGGCGTGGTGCCCTTGGCCTCTACAAGATACGTGCTGGCCCAGTACATGGTCGTGGCTTCCAGCGCGCAATAGGCGAAAAAGCCCGTCAGCATGGTCGCCACGCCGCGGATCTTCAGCGCCCCCGCAACGCCGACGCTCTCGGCGCCGGTCGCGGCCGCAGACTTGTTGACCTTCCACAGCGGCAGGGTCGCCAGCAGCACGGCGCAGATGCCCAACTGCAAAAATCCGACGATGCGGTACCCGTCGTTCCAGGTCGCGTGCGTCAGCGAAGCGCGCATCACAAAGGGGCTGATGATCGCGCCCACTCCCCAAAAGCAGTGCAGCCAGCTCATGTGCCGCGACGTGTAGTGCAGCGCGACGTAATTGTTGATGGCGGCGTCGATGGCGCCCGCGCCGAAACCATACGGCACCGCGAGCAGAAGCAGGTGCACGTATTTCGTCGACAGCGAAAAGCCCAGCAGGGCGGCCGCCGTTAAAAACACGCTGACGATCACGACCGCGCGGGTGCCGCATTTGCGGGTGAGGCGGTCCGACAGCAGTGACGAGATGACCGTGCCGCCGGAGATGATCATGGCGACAAGGCCCATATACGACACGGGTACGCCCAGCGCAAGGTGCATGGCGGGCCAGCCCGCGCCGAGCAGCGAGTCGGGCAGGCCGAGACTGATAAAGGCCAGATACAGAACGGCCAGCAGAGCAAGATGCATTCCGTTATTTCGTGATGGATCCGTCAAGGTCCCACAGGGCGCGCCAGTCGTTTGCGCCTTCCCACAAAAAGACCTGGCCCTTGATGAAGCGGCAATTCTGATCCAGCGACCGCATTACCGCCATCTCGTCGTCGGTGAGCGGGTCTTCGGTCACACATTTGAGGTTGCTGACGTATTGCGATTCGTGTACCGAGAAGGGGATGGGCGTCTGCCCGCGCTGCACCGCCCATTTCAGGCAGACGCCGGCGGGGTGAACGCCGTGCGCCCGGGCGATCTCGACCAGTTGCGGCAGTTCCATATCCGCCACATCGTCGGGCGTTTTGTCGCGGTCGGGGCGCGTGGGCGAGCCCAGCGGGCAGAAGCCGATGGGCTGAATGCCCTTTTCGAGCACGTAATCAAACAGTTCCGGCTGTTGGAACGACGGGTGCAGTTCCATCTCGATGGCGACGGGCTTGATGCGGCACAGGGGCAGCACGGCCTCGAGTTTGGGGACGGTCATGTTCGACATCCCGATAAAGCGCGTCTTGCCTTCATCGACAAGGGCTTCCATCTGCCGCCAGGTGTTCATAAAGCGCTCGACCGAAAAGGGCTTGGCGTCGGGGCTGCGGCTGTCAACCGAACAGCCGGGCGCGTGATAGTTGGCGAACGGCCAATGTACGAAATACAGGTCGACGTAGTCGAGTTTGAGGTCGGCGAGCGTCTTGTCGCAGGCCTCTTCCACGCGCTCGTGCATATCGTTCCATACCTTGGAGGTGATGAACAGCTCGTCGCGCGTGACCGCGCCCTCACGGATGGCGGCGTTATACACCTCGCCGATCAGGTCCTCGTTGCCGTAGCAGGCGGCGCCGTCAAACAGACGGTAACCGCAGCGGATGGCGCCCGCAACGGCCGCGGCGATCTCGGCGGCGCCGAAGCGGTCGCTGCCGAAGGTGCCCATCCCGAGCGCGGGCATACGGTCGCCGGTGCAGAGCGTTCTTTGCGGTACCCGGCGGGGGTCGATGAAGTCAGCCATACGAAAATTCCTCCTCAATCGTTATAGAGCAAGATCTTACCTTTGACCAGCCCCGGGGTTTGATACAGGGCAAACGCCTCGGCCGCCCGGGACATGGGGAATTTGCGGAAGATCATTTCCTCGTCGAATTTCAGTCGCCCGTCGGCGAAACAATGGGCGGTCAATTCCCACTCCTTGCCCGGGAAGGGGGCGCTGTAACTCATCCACGAGCCGGTCATCGTGAACTCTTTGCGGTTCATCAGTTCCCACAGTTTGGGGGTGAAGGTCAGATCGGTCGTCGGGGTGCCGATATAGCAAACGCGCGCCTTGTTGGCGGCAAGGGTGAATCCCATATACATGGTTGCGGCGGCGCCGCTGGTGACAAAGACCGCGTCGAAGCCGCGCCCGTTCGTCAGCGCCAGCGCCTTGTCGGAATAGTCGGGGGCGGCGCTGTTTACGGTGTAATCGGCGCCCAGCCGCCTGCCCAGCGCGAGCCGGTCGTCGTCGATATCCAACAGCGTGACGGTCGTCGCACCGAAGATCTTGGCCCATTGCAGGGTCAAAACGCCGATGGTCCCGCCGCCGATCACGGCGACGCTGCCGCCGCGAAAGTCGTTTTGCAAAAGGCCGTGCAGCGCCACCGCCGCGGGCTCAAAGAGCGCGGCCTGCTCAAAGGAAACGGACGGGTCGAAGGGGATCGCGTTCCGCTCCGGCATGACGACGTACTCGGCGAAACTGCCCTGATCGTGCGAGCCGATAAACCCGTAGTGCCGGCAGAGCGAGAAGTTGCCTTTCTGACAGTCCTCGCATTGCATACACGGCAGCAGCGGCGCGCCGCTGACGGTATCGCCGGGTTTGAGCGCGGTCACGCCTTCGCCGACCTCCTCCACCACGCCCGAAAACTCGTGCCCGAGCACGATCGGGTAGTAGTGGGCGCCGTTTGCGAGCACGCGCGGCACGTCCGAACCGCAGATGCCCGTCATCTTGACCTTGACCTTGACGGTGCCGGGCGCGACCTCCGGGGTCGGCCAGTCGGCGTAGCGAATATCCTGATTGGCGTAAAGAACGGCTGCTTTCACGGTTGTTGCTTCCTTTCAAGGATTTGATAGGCGGGGTACAGACGGCGATAGAGCGCATAGCGCTCGTCGTACACGGCTTTGTGCGCGGGGTCCGGGGTGACCGTACGCCGCACCGTCACGCATTTTGCGACGGCGTCGGCAAAGTCCGCAAACACGCCCGCGCCCACGCCCGCAAGAATGGCCGCGCCCATCGCCGTAGCGGTTTCGGCGTCGGGGATCTCCAGCGGTTTGCCGGTGACGTCGGCCTTGATTTGCGTCCACAGGGGTGAGTTCGCGGCGCCGCCGACGGCGCGCAGTACCGAAACGGGCGCGCCCGCCTCCTCGGCGACCTCCAGATTGTGGCGCAGGGCGAACGCGACGCCCTCCAGCGCGGCGCGGATCAGGTGACCTTTTGTCGTACGCATATCCATCCCGTAAAACAGGGCGCGCGCGTCCGGATCCCACAGGGGCGAACGCTCGCCCGCCATATAGGGCAAAAAGACGACGCCGTCGCTGCCGGGGGGCACGGCGGCGGCCGCTTCATCCAACAGCGCAAAAACGGACTCGCCCGTCTGCCGTGCGCGGTCGCGTTCCGCCGCGCCGAATTCGCGTTCCAGCCAGCGCATCACGCCGCCGCCCCCGGTGGTGCCGCCCTGCAGCAGCCAGCGGCCGGGTACGACGTGCGGGCTTGTGATCAGCCGGATATCCGTTTTGGCCTCGGCGCAGCAGATGCTCATCCCGCCGGCCTGCCCGCCTTGTTCCTGCGTCTGGCCGGCTTGGATGACGCCCGCGCCGAGCGTGCCGCAGGCGGCGTCCAGTCCGCCCGCGACGACGGGCGTCCCTTCGGCAAGACCGCAAAGCGCGGCCGCCGACGGCGTGACCGTGCCGACGACAGCGTGGCAGTCGGCGACGTCGGGCAGCAGGTCGGGATCCAGCCCGAGCGCCCGACAGAGCACGGCGTCCCACGCGCAGGTTTTGAGATCGAAGCAGTGCCAGCCGTATCCCTGCGACTTGTCCTGCGAGCAAACGCCCGTCAGTTTCAGAACGATATACCCGTTGGACTGTAAAATCTTTTGCGTTTTGCCGTAGAGAGCGGGCAGGTGCCGCTTGTACCACGCCGCTTTCGGCGCGGTGTAACTCGGTTTGAGGGGATTGCCGCAGACGGCGAATACCGCTTGTTCGCCGACGGTCTCTCGCCATTCGGCGCAGACGTCTTCGGCGCGGGTGTCCATCCAGATGGGCGTCGGGCCGAGCGCGTTTCCGTCACGGTCGACCGCGACGGCGGACCAGCTCTGCCCGTCCACGCCGACGGCGGCGATATTCCGCGGGTCGACGGCGGCTGTTTGCAGGACCTCGCGCACGGCGGCGCAAACGCCCCGCCACCAATCGTCGGGGTCCTGTTCCGCCCACCCGCTGCGCGGGGTGTGAACGGGGTAGGCCGCCCCGGCCGAGGCGGCGACGCGGCCCGTCTCGTCGACCAGTGCCGCTTTGCAGGCGGAGGTGCCGACGTCAATGCCCAGTACGTACGTCATGCGGCTTACGCTTTGCCGTCACAGCCGCACATTCTGATCTTTTGTGCGACGACGGCCCTGACATTCGCTTCGCCCGCAAGACCCAGGGGTTTGGGGTCAAAGGTTTCGGGCTTTTCGGCGAGCACGGCCTTCAGACCGTCGGTGAACGCCACCCGCAGTTCGGTGGCGATGTTGACTTTACAGATGCCGCGGGCGATGCAGTCTTTTACGTCCTGCTCCGACAGACCGGACGCCCCGTGCAGCACCAGCGGCACCGACACGACGCGGCGGATCTCGGACAGCCGCTCTTTATCCAGCACGGGGGTGCCGCGGTAAAACCCGTGGGCCGTGCCGATGGCGACCGCCAGCGAGTCCACACCCGTGCGCGACGCGAATTCGGCCGCCTCGGCCGGGTCGGTGTTGGTATCGCCGTCGCTCTCGACGTCGTCTTCTTTGCCGCCGACCTTGCCGAGCTCCGCCTCGACCGGGATGCCGAATTTTTGCGCGGCGTCCACCACGCGTTTGGTCAGCGCGACGTTCTCTTCAAACGGCACGTGCGACCCGTCGATCATCACCGAGGTATAGCCCGCTTCCATCGCTGCGACCGCCAGCTCGTAACTGTCGCCGTGGTCCAGATGAAGCGCGACGGGCACGCTTGCGGCGTCCGCCAGCGCGCCGATCATGCCGCGGTAGAGGGCGAGCGTGCCGTAGCGGCATGTCGACGAGGTGGTCTGGATCAGCACCGGGGCGCGCAGTTCCTCTGCGACGGCGACGACGGCCTGTGCCATCTCCATATTCTCAATGTTGAACGCGCCGACGGCGTAGCCGCCCGCCTGCGCCCGAAGCAGCATTTCTTTCGTGGTTACCAAAGCCATAGGGGTCGCCTCCTGTAAATGTTTACATACGGTATTATTGTAAAGCGCACACCGCGCCTTGTCAATAAAAACGCGCAAAAAACCGCTCCCGGAGGAGCGGTTTTCAAGGCGCGTCGGTCACAGCGACATCACGGCGTCGTAAGCGCCGCCGGTGGCGTTTTGAATGCGGCCGGCTTTTTTGCTGTCGCCGATGTTGTAAACGGTCACGCCGTATTTTTGCAGTTCCTCGGCCAGCGCGGGAACGGGGCGCGAGCCAAGCGCCAGCACGACGGCGTCGGCGGGGATGTTGGTCTTGACGCCGGTGTCGACGTTCTCGGTGATGACCGAATCGGGGTACACTTCGCTGAGTTTTTCGCCCGTTTTGAGTTGCACGCCGTACGATTTCAGCCGCGGCAGAATGTCGTCCACGTGCTGCATCCACGTGCCGGGAGCGACGGTCTTCGCCATCTCGATAACGGTCACGCGGTTGCCCAGCGAGCCGAGGTACTCGGCGGTCTCAAGCCCGGTCATACCGCTGCCCGCGATCACGACGTTCTTGTCGCGCAGCGTCACGCGGCCCGAGAGTACGTCCTTGAAGGTCAGCAGGTCGTTGTATTCGTACCGCCCGCCGAAGACGGGTTTGACGGGCTCGCTGCCCGTGGCGTTGATCACCGCGTAGGGGTGTTGGTCGGCCAGTTCCTGCGCCGTGATTTTTTTGCCGAAGACGAGTGTTGCGCCCACCTCGCGGCACAGCGCGGTAATATCCTCGATAAACCAACCGATCTTGTCCTTGTGCGGGGGCGTTTCGGCAAGCCGGAGCTGACCGCCGGGTGCGTCATCCTGCTCATAGAGCGTGACGTCAAAACCGCGTTTTGCCGCCAGATACGCCGCAGTCAGACCGCCGGGACCGCCGCCCGCGACCAGCACCTTGCGGCCGTTGCCGTCCGCGGGGAAGGGTTTGCCCTCGTTGCCGACGAAGGGGTTGACCGCGCACTGGCCGTGGCCGCCGACAAAGGCGTTTGCTTCCATCGATTCAATGCAGTTCAGGCAGCAGATGCAGCGGCGAATGGTGCCGCCCGTTTCGGCTTTGTGCGCCCAGTCGGGGTCCGCGATGTGCGGCCGGCCGAGCGAGATGAAATCCTGCACGCCCTCCTCCAGCTGGCGTTCGGCCTGCTCGGGCGAGCGGATGAGATTGGCGGCGATCACGGGGATCGATACCGCCTCTTTGACGGCCTTCGCCATATGTTTGCGCCAGCCGGGCTCAAACGACATCGGCTCCAGCCAGTAGTTGAACGCGTCATA
>CADBON010000192.1 GCA_902796315.1 Oscillospiraceae bacterium
ACCTCACCGTGACGGCGGCCTCCGCCGGCATCGTCGGCAAAGACAGCGTGCGGATCGCGGGCGGCACCCTGACCGTCACCGCCGGCAGCGACGGCATTCGCGCTGACAACGACGAAGAGACCGACAAGGGCTATATCACCGTCGGCGAGGCCACGCTCATCATCACCGCGGGCAACGACGGTCTACAGGCCGAGACCGTGCTGAAACTGGACGGCGCCGACGTCACCGTCACAGCGGGCGGCGGCGCGAACAACGCCAACCGCAGCAGCGACGAAAGTTACAAGGGGCTGAAAGCGGGCAGCGACCTGTACGTGAACGGCGGCACCTATGTGCTGAACACGGCCGACGACGCCATTCACTCCAACGGCACCGTATCCGTCACGGGCGGCACCTTCACCGTCGCCACGGGCGACGACGCCGTGCACGCCGACACCGATCTCGGCATCAGCGGCGGCACGATGGACGTCAGCACCTGCTACGAGGGGCTTGAAGGAAGCAAGATCGTGATCGCCGGCGGGCAGATCACCCTGACGGCAAGCGACGACGGTCTGAACGCCGCGGGCGGCAACGATTCGTCACAGCAGGGCGGCTTCTTCGGCGGCGACCCGTTCAGTTCCTCCACCGGTTCCATTGAGATCACGGGCGGCTATCTGTACCTTACGGTCGAAGGCGACGGCGTTGACTCGAACGGCTCGGTTACCCAAAGCGGCGGTATCGTGCTGGTCAGCGGCCCGACCAACGGCGGCAACGGCTCGCTGGATTACAACGGCACCTACGCCCTGACGGGCGGCACGCTGGTCGCACTCGGCTCCAATGGGATGGCGATGAACGTCAGTTCCGCCGAAAACCAGGCGAGTTTCCTGACGAGCGTCAGCGGCAGCGCCGGCGAAAGCTTCGCGGTGCTTGACGCAAACGGCAACGTGGTGGTCGCGATGACGCCGACCAAAGCGTACCAGACCGCCGTCGTCAGCGCGGCAGGCATTCAGACGGGCGAGACCTACACCATCGTCACCGGCGGCACCGTCACGGGTGCGGACGCCAACGGCTACGCCGAAAGCACCTCTCTGAGCGGCGGCAGCGAAGCGGCCACGGTCAGCGTGACCGACGCGGTCACCGGAGCGGGCGGCGGCATGGGCGGCATGGGCCGGATGGGCGGCGGTCCCGGAATGGGAATGGGCGGCCCGGGCCGGCAAGGATAAACCCCGACACTCTTACAAAACCGAAAAGTCCCCGTGGATCGTCCACGGGGGCTTTTCCTGTGTTCAAAGCGATTGGAGAACGGAGGCGGCAAGGGAGTCGACGACGTCAAAATCGGTGGCCTTGCCGTAATACTCCTCGATGCGGTCGTGCAGATCTTTGGCGAGCGACAGTTTGCGGACGGCCTCATCGACCATATCCTTTTGCGCGCGTTTGGCAAAACTCATCTTTTCGCGGCGCGCGGCAAACTCGTCGCGGTCGTAAAAACGGGCGGCGTGCACGGTGTTGCCCGTTACGCCGAGCGGATGGTGATAGGCGTTGTCGGTGAAGATCGCCAGCCGCAGGTCGGGCACGATGACGTGTTCGGTCCGGGTGAGGGGCGCCAGCGGGCAGGTGCACACGTAAACGTCGCTGCCGTTTGCGGCGGCCGCCGCAGCGATCGTATCCGCCACAAAGGCCGAGCACACGCCGAAGGGGTCCTCGACGGCGATCACGCGGTCGCAAAAGGCGGCGACCGTCTCGTGCAGGGTGACGATACCCGCGGGCGTGGGGCACGACAGCAGGCGGTGCCGCACGCGCCCCGGCGCGGCCCCCTTGCGTTCGGGGATCAGCCGCCGCGCAAGGCGGGTGGAATAGCGCAAGAGTTTGGCGGTGTCGACGCAGGCGCCCGCGAGGTCGGCGGCGTGGGCGTCCAGCTGCGAGGCAAGGCGCAAATATTCGGCGCACTTGCGGTGCTCGTTCCGATTGGCGCGCACCAGGTCGCCGATCTCTTCCAGGTGTTCGCGCAAGTACGCCCGATCCCAGGCGGCGCTTAAATCGACCAGCGTTTCGGTCACGCCCGGCAGGGTCGGTTCCAGCACGTGCGGGGCGGTGCCGTCCATGATCGAGAAATTCAGTTCCGGCGCGAATACCGCGTCGAGCGACTGCGGGTCGGCGCTGCACCAGCCGCGCTCGACAAAGACGCCGCGGCTTTCGAGCAGGTCGGCCACGCGCTTCATCAGCGTGGATTTGCCCGTGCCGGGGCCGCCCTTCAAAATGATATGTTCGCCCGCGCGGTACGGGTCGTACAGTTTGTCAAACAGCGAAACGTAACCCGCGGCGTTGTTGACGCCGAAAAAGAACGAGACGGGCAGAACGGCTTGCTTCATACAACCAACTCCTTCACCCCATCGTATGAGCCGGACGGAAGAATGTGACAGAACCGCTGTTTTTGGCTCGGAAACGGGAAAAAGGTTTGACTTTTTTCGGGCGGAATACTATACTGAAAAGGCAGAATGATTCCGAAAGGAGTTTTACTATGTCACGATACGAAGAGGCGGCCGCGCGTTACGGCGCGTTGGGCGTCGACGTTGAAAAAGCGCTTGCCGCACTGAAACAGGTGCCGATCGCCGTGCATTGCTGGCAGGGCGACGACGTGATCGGTTTCGACAGCCGCGAAGCGCTGTCGGGCGGGATCCAGACCACCGGCAACTACCCCGGCCGCGCCCGCACCCCCGACGAACTGATGGCCGATTACGACAAGGCCTTTTCGCTGATGCCCGGCAAAAAGAAACTGAACCTGCACGCCTCGTACGCGATTTTTGAGGACGGCGAGACCGCGGGCCGCGACAAGCTGGAGCCCCGCCACTACCGCAAATGGGTGGAGTTCGCCAACGAGCGCGGACTGGGCATTGATTTTAACCCCACCTTCTTTTCGCACCCGATGGTGAAAGACAACCTGACGCTCTCCTCCCCCGACGAGGAGGTGCGCGCCTACTGGGTCGCCCACGGGCAGGCCTGCCTGAAGATCTCGGAATATTTTGCCGAGGCGACGGGCGTCCCCTGCGTGATGAATATCTGGATCCCCGACGGTTACAAGGACGTGCCCGCCGACCGCATCGGCCCGCGCGAACGGTTCGCCAAGTCGCTGGATGAGATCCTTGCCGTGCCCTACGACAAGAGCAAGGTCTTTGTGACGCTGGAATCGAAGGTGTTCGGCATCGGCCTGGAAAGTTACACGGTCGGCTCGGCGGAGTTTTGTTTGGAATACGTACAGAGCCGCGGCATCACGCCGCTGATGGACAACGGTCACTATCACCCGACCGAGGTGGTCAGCGACAAGATCTCGTCGGTGCTGCTGTTCAACGACCGCCTTGCTCTGCACCTGACCCGCCCCGTGCGCTGGGATTCGGATCACGTGGTGCTGTTTGACGACGAGACCCGCGAGATCGCCAAAGAGGTCGTGCGCTGCGGGCTTGACCGCGTCTTTTTGGCGACCGATTACTTTGACGCTTCCGTCAACCGCATCGCGGCGTGGGTGACGGGCGTGCGCAACGTGCAAAAGGCCCTGCTTTACGCCCTGCTGCAGCCGACCGAGGCGCTGAAAACCCTGCAGGACGAAAACCGTCTGACCGAACTGCTGGTACGCCAGGAACAGCTCAAGACCGCCCCCTTCGGGGACGTGTGGGAGGAATACCTGCGGCGCGAAAACGTACCCGTCGACTTCTTCCCGGAAATTGAAGAATATGAACAGAAAGTGCTGGTGAACCGTAAATGAAAGACATGATGACGGCGCCGTTTTTGACGGAGATGCGCGAGATCACGGCCAATATGTACCGCCAGGGATGGGACGAGCGAAACGGCGGCAACGTCAGCCGCCTGCTGGATGAGGAAGAGGTCGCCCCCTACCTCGACCTTAACAACGTACTGCGCACCATCCCCACCGGGTTTGACGCCAAGCCCCTTGCGGGCCGTTACTTCATTGTGACGGGCACGGGCAAATATTTTAAGAATATCAAAGACGACCCCGAGACCAACCTCGGCGTGATCCGCATCGGCGCGGACGGCGAAACCGCCGAACTGCTGTGGGGCTACCGCGACGGCGGCCGGTTCACGAGCGAACTGCCGGCGCACCTGATGACGCACATGGCGCGGCTTGCGATCGACCCCGAACACCGCATCGTGATGCACTGCCACCCGACCTACACCCTGGCGATGACGCACGTACACCCGCTGGACGAAAAATCGTTCACCCATACCCTGTGGGAGACGTGCTCGGAGTGCATCGTCGTCTTCCCGGACGGCGTGGGCGTACTGCCGTGGATGGTCTGCGGTACGAACGACATCGGCCGCGCGACCGCGGAAAAGATGAAGGAATTTCGCCTGGTGGTCTGGGCGCTGCACGGGATTTACGGCGTGGGCCGCACCATGGACGAGGCGTTCGGCCTGATCGAGACGGTCGAAAAAGGCGCGCAGGTCTATATGCTCACCGCCGGCCGCCCGCACCTGAACACTATTCACGACGACGAACTGGTCGAACTGGCAAAGCGCTTTGACTTGACCTATCGCAAAGACTATCTGGATCTGTAAGCAAATACAATAAGAAAAGACCCGACGCGTGTCGGGTCTTTTTTTGCGTTGTTTGTTATGATTACAGCAGTTCCGCCTTTTTCATCACGATGGGGGTGACGGGCTTGCTGCGCTCGCCGCCGCTCATGCGCCGCTCGGTTTTGAGGAAGCCGTCGACGACGTCCATCCCCTCGACCACCTTGCCGAAGGCGGCGTAATTTCCGTCCAAAAAGGTGCAGTCGCCGTAGCAGATAAAGAACTGGCTGCTGGCGGAATTGGGGTTGGCGGAACGCGCCATCGAGACCACGCCGCGGGTGTGCGACAGGGTGTTGTTGACGCCGTTGGCGCGGAATTCGCCCTTGATTTCTTCGTCGCTGCCGCCGCATCCGGTACCGTCGGGGTCGCCGCCCTGCGCCATAAACCCGTCGATAACACGGTGGAAAGTCAGGCCGTCGTAAAAGCCCTGTTTGACGAGTTTTTCAAAATTCGCGACCGTCAGCGGCGCGTGCTCGGGGTACAGTTCGATGACGAAGGTACCGCCGTCCTGCATGGTGATCTGAACTTTTGACATCGTCAGCCCTCCTCATCCGGCGCATCCGGCGTCGGATCGCCGAAGACGTAATTCTCGGTCTGGGCAACCTTCGAAGCGACGGTCATGGTGACCGTGCGGCTTTCGATCTCCTCCACCTTCAGGGTGGTGAAATCGTAATTGAATTTGTAATCGGCGGTGATCAGCGCGTCGGTCGCCTCGTCAAGCACGACGACGATCTTGCCGTTATAGAACTTGACGCTCTTGAGAGTAACGCTGGAATCGTTCAATTCGGGCAGGTTGAACGCCTTGCCGTACGGAAGTTTGACGATCTCGGAACG
>CADBON010000193.1 GCA_902796315.1 Oscillospiraceae bacterium
CTCAAAGATGAGCGACAGCGAGTACAAGCGCTTTGTGCAGGATTCCAAGGCGTGGGAAAACGACCGCGACTACGCAAACCGCACGGCGCAGGCCGAACGTGAATACGCCCTGAAGGTCGCCGCCGACAAACTCAAACGCGAGCAGTTCGAGCGCGAACTTGCCTTCAAGCGGAGCGAGGCCGAACGCGATCAGCGCAACAAGGACCGCGCGTACGCCCTGTCTGCCGCCAAGGCCGCCGCGGGCAGTTCGGGTGGTGGCGGCTCTTCCGGCTCGTCGAAAAGCACCGGCAAGACCGCGAGCGCCAAAACGCCGTATTTCCGCGTGCCCAGGTCGTACAGCGAGTTTTACAAGGCGACCGGCTACGCCGGCATCATGACGCCCGCCCAGTTCGGCGCGAGCAGCAGCAGAATGAAGCAGTACGGCAGTTATCAGAACTATTTGCGGGCGATGTACAGCAAGTACAAAAACGGATATAAAGTGTAAGGGGGTGGCCGTATGGAAGTTACCGTAACCAAAGACAAAGTCAGTATTACCGCCTTCACCCCCGTTCACGAGGGGGAGTACGGCGTCAACACCTGCACGTTCACGCTGCCCGACGCGTTCGCGGGGCTGGACGTGACCGCCGTTTTCAACGGCGTGGCCGTGCCGCTGGCCGAGGGCGCCTGCACGCTGCCCGCGCTCCGTCGCGGCGACGTGGTGCTGGGCGTGTACGCCACGCGTACGGTCGGCGGCGAACCACAGACGGTCTATTCGCCCGTTCCCGCAACGTTCAGCGTGACCGCCGGGTCGTTCACCGACGATCCAGCCGCGCCCGAGGCGCCCGCGCTGTCGGAGTACGAGCAGTATTGCCTGATGCTGCGCGATTATTGCGCCGATCGGGTGACGGCCGCTTCGGCGTCGTTTTATACCAAAGCCGAGGTGGACGCCGCGCTTTCGCAAAAGGCGACGGGTGCGAGCGTGAATACCGTTAACGCGAACAGCGACAACGCTCACGTCCCGACCGCGCTGGCGGTCGAAAACCGCTGCCGTGCCGTTTATAACGAACTCTGCGGTGCGCTGGACGCCGTGGGTGCGTTGGTGGGAGGTGACGCGCCGTGACGATTCAGACCCTTTCGGACCGCATCGCGTCCGCAAACGCGCTCGGCGTGCAGAACCTTGCCGCCAAAGGCGTGACCGTTGCCGCGAACGCCGACACCCATACCGTGATGAACGCCATTGCCGACGTGCCGACGGGCGGCAACGGCGTGCGGTTTACGCGGTGCGGCGCCGACGGCCGACCGACGGTGGTCGACCTGACCGACTGGACGCCCGCCTCCTTCGCCGAAAGCACGGGCTACGGCGTCACCTCCTGCTGTATTCCGCCGTGCTCGTTTATGAGCGACACGCCCATGGGCATGTATTACACGATGACAAAACTCATTTGCCCGCACGTCGTCACCGGCATCGGTAACAAGGCCTTTTACTATTTGGCGAATTTCGCGCCCGACGCCGACTGTTTTTCGTTCGCACAACTTGAGATCATCGGCTCCAACGCGTTTTACCGCTGTCAGAGACTGAACGCAAACGGCGCGATGACAAACCTCACGCTGCCGCGGGTCCGCCATATCGGCGCCACCGCGTTTTCGGGCTCTGTCAACTACGAGTTCCTTTCGGGCGATGTGGTGATCGGCTCGCCCGGGCACCCTGTGACGAATATCGGCGCCAACGCCTTTCAAAATCAGCGTACCATCACGTCCATCACCGTGTACACCAACAACGGCGCGTCGCTCTCATATGAGAACGGCACCGGCTGGGGCTGCGGCACGGCGGCGACCTTTGTTCCGGCGTAAGGGGGGAGTAATGTGAGTGACGAACTCTGGAGCGCGCTGATCTCTCTTTTTGGCAGCGCTTTCGGTGCTGTCGTGGGCATCGCGGTCAATACGCGTCTGTCCAACTACCGCATCGGCCAGCTTGAAAGAAAGGTGGATAAGCACAACAACCTCATCGAGCGAATGTTCCGCGCCGAGGGCAATATCCGCCTGCTGGATGAAAAAATCAGCGAGATGGCGGCCCGCGCGGAAACCCGCGACGGCTGTCAATAAGCCCCGTCCCCGCATACGATACGGCGGGAGATCGGGAAAACCAAAGGAGGGTTCCCATGCGAATCAATCTGAAAGCAAGACTGAAAAACAAGTCCTTCCTCATGGGGGCGGCAGTTTTGATCGTCGCCTTCGTGTACCACTTGCTGGCGCTGCTGGACGTCGTGCCCAACGTGTCCGAGAACGAAATGATCGAGCTCATCGGGATGCTGATCAACGTTCTCGCCTTTCTCGGCGTGGTGGCCGATCCGACCACCGCGGGCTTGGGCGACAGCGAACGAGCGCTGACGTACTTTACCGAAAACGATTGCCGAAAAAAGGAGAATTGACATGACAGCACCGAAAATCTATGTTTCGCCGAGCAACCAGTCCGGCAACCCGTACGCCACGGGCGGCACCAACGAACGCGCCCAGTGCGCCAAAATCGCCAAGGCCTGCGTGGCGTATCTGCAAAAGGCGGGCTTTCGGGTCAAGTGCACCTACGCCGACGATATGGTCGACCGCGTGCGCGAGAGCAACGCGTTCGGTGCGGACGTGCACCTGGCCATCCACACCAACGCCACGCCGAACCACACCGTGACCGGCGGCACGCAGGTGCTGCTGTACGCCCTTTCGGGCGAGCAGAAAAAACTCGGTCAGGCGGTGTTTGACCGCCTTGCGCCGCTGACGCCCGGCAAAAGCGCCGAAAAACTCGTCGCCATGCCCGATTTTTACGAGTGCCGCGCGGCGAAGGGGATGACCGTCTACTGCGAGTGCGAATTCCACGACACCAAAACGGGGTCGGATTTCATTCGTACCCACACCGCCGCCATCGGCGAAGCGATCGCTCAAGGAATTTGCGACTATTACGGCGTGAAGCCGACCGCCGCAAAAACCGCCGCCAAGACCAAGACCGTGGCCAAGACCGCGACCAAGACCGCGGCGCCGCTCTACGTCGTGCAGGCGGGCGCCTTTTCAAGCGAGGCCAATGCAAAAGCGCACGTCGCCAAACTGAAAAAGGCGGGTTTCGAGGCCTTTTACGTCAAAAAGTGATTTTTCCCGGTCCGGTGTACGCCGGACCGGTTTTTCTGTATTGCATTCTTTTTATAAAATTGCTATAATAAAAAGGAATTCGGGCGGAGGTGAACAAGATGCCGTTTCTCATCGGCCTGGCGCTGACGTTTTTCGTGCAGCTGCTTGCCGTGTCGTGGTATGCCATCCGCGAAGGACTGGCCGGCCGCCGCGGAGCGATGCCGTACAAATCTCTGTGCGGTCTGCTGTTTGTGGCGGATCTTGTGCTGGCCGCCGCCATCCGCAAGCCCTATACCGCCGACTGGTTTTGGATTTTGTCTGCCGACCTGCTGCTGTGCTTTGCGGCGACGCTGGTACGCAATACCGACCGCAAACGGTCGCTGTCCGCCGCGGGCGCGCTGTACGGCGCGGCGTTTATTGCCGAGGCGCTGCTGTTTACCCGCGCGGCGGGCGGGCGTTTCGGTACGCCCGTCTTTACCGTGCCCGAGGTGATCGTCTGGGCGACGCTGACCGTCGCGTTTGCCGCGCTGACGTTTGACACGCGCCTGCTGCACCCGGGCAAGCGGCGCGCCGCGCTGATCGTTTTGGCGGCCGCCGTCTTTCTCGCCGTCGTCAAGGCCGTGCGGTTCGGCATCCTCTGCCAGCGGGCAGGGGGCGCTCTGCAATCGCTCTCGTTCACCGTCGTGCTGTCGGCGCTCGGGTTGCTGATCGCCGCCGGGGCCGAGATTTACGCCCGGTTCGGCGGCGGTGAAACGCCGCGCGGCCGGCTTGTGAAATCGTACTGTTATTTTTTCGGCAGAATGCTGCTTGCCTGCGGCGTTCTGTTTGCGGGAGGATAAATCCATGAAAAAAACGCTTGCGCTCCTGCTGGCGCTCACCCTGATGCTCGGCGCCGCCCTGCCCGCGCTGGCGGCTACCGACGCCGCGACGCGGCTCGTCTATCAGGACAACGGCGACGGGACCTGCACCGTGACCGGCTATAACCGCTTTGACGAGACCGATCTCGCCGTGCCCAAAACGCTGGGCGGGCTGACCGTGACGTCCATCGGTCCCCGCGCGTTCAAAGACAAGACCCAACTGGCGGTCGTATCGCTGCCCGAGACCGTGACCACCGTCGGCTCCTACGCCTTCAACGGGTGCAGCGGCCTCACGAGCATCATCCTGGGCGGCGGCGTCAAGACCGTCGGCAGTTACGCCTTCAACCTCTGCCGTCGTCTTACTTCGGTCAATCTGCGCAACTGCGAAACGGTTGGGGAGTTTGCGTTCTACGGCTGTACGGCGCTCAAATCCGTCAGCGGCGCGGCTCTCAAAACTGTCGGTCGCCGCGCGTTCAGTTCGTGCGAAAGTCTGACGTCGCTCACCTTCCCGGACTCGCTGACCTCCATCGGCGAGTACGCTTTTGCCGACTGCGCCGCGCTGACCGCCGTGCGCTTCCCCGCCGCGCTGACCGCCCTCGGCGACAGTTCGTTTGCGGGCTGTCTTGCGCTGGAAAGCGTGACGTTCCCCACCTACGGCAACCTGGCCGTGGGCAATTACGCCTTTGAAAACTGTACCGCCCTCAAAGAGGTGACGCTGACGCCCGCCGTCGTTTCCATCGGCCGCTACGCGTTTGCCCTGCGCGCCCCCAAAGAGACCGAGTTCAGTCACGACATCACCCTCAATTCGCGGGGGTGCGACGCCGCCATCACGTACGGGCTGCTGTATAACGTGCCGGTGTACGCCGACGGCGTGAACGTGTCGGACGGTTACGGCGACGCCAACGGCGACGGTACCCTGACGACCGCCGACGCGCGTGCGCTGCTGAACGTGGCCGCCGGCATCGAGCCCCCTTACACCGATCAGCGCGCCGACCTGTGCGATATGAATCGCAACGGGCAAATCGACATCGGCGACGTTTCGCTGCTGCTGCGCCGCATCATCGGCGTCTGACGGCGGAAACCATGCGGAACACAAGAATGAGAGAGTTGTGATTTTGCACAACCCTCTCGTTTCTTTTTCGCTGTTTTTAACAAGGATAGATTAGTTCCGGGCTACAACTTGAAAATGCCGTTTTGCCGTGCTATAATTATTTAGATTTTAACTGATTCTATTCGTGGAGGTGTCTCTTGTGGCGGATAACACACCCGAAGTACGGGAAACCGCGGCCGAACCGGCAGAGATCAGCGAAAAAGAGCGCGAATACGTTTACGAAAACCGTCGTTACGTCGGTTTGCGTGAGACCGTTTGGTACGTCGTGTACGATATGTGCCAAAGTTTCAACATCGACTCGTACGCGTCCCGCTTCATCACCAACATCCTGCAGGTCGACCTGAACTTCCAGACCGTTATCAACGCCGTCAACGGTGTGTGGGATATCGTCAACGACATCTTTACCGCCGCCATCGTTGAAAAGACGCGCACCCGCTGGGGCAAGTTCAAGCCCTACCTCGTCGCTCTCGGCATTCCCGGCACCATCGGCACCTGCCTGTACTGGCTGCTGCCCGCCTTCTTCAAGGGCAAGGGCACGCGCGATTCGGGCAAGTTCCTGACCTACTTCCTGCTGACCGTCATCCGCGAGGGCGCGGGCACCTTCCGCGGCATTGCCCGTACCGGCATGCTGGCGACCATCACGCCGCACCCGGTCGACCGAACGCGACTGATCACCATGGCCGAGTTCTTCTCCGGCTTCCTCGGCGAGAAACTGCCCGAGCAGATCATGACCGTTATCCTCGACCTCATCGGCCGCAAGGTGCTGAATCTTTCCTACACGTCGGTCTTTATGTTCATGGGCAACTTCACGTCCATCGTCAGCGGTGTCGCCGCCCTGATCTTCTGCGTGATGACCCGCGAGCGCGTGATGCAGTCCATCGAGACGCCCAGTATTATTCAGGGCATCAAGTCCATTCTCAACAACAAACCCATTCTTTTGCTGACGCTGAGCAATACGCTTTCCAGTCTGAGCGTTGGCGGCAGCAAGTCCGACTATTTCATCGACGTTCTCAACTTTGCGTCCATGACGCTGGTGGCCGGCATTCCGGGCGCCATCATCAACCCCTTCTCCTACTATCTGGTGCCGTGGTTCCGCCGCCGCTTCTCCACCAAGACGCTCTACTTCCTCGGCGAGTACACCATGGACCTGACCAAGATCCCCGTTTACCTCGTCGGTATGATCGGCGGCAAGCACAACGGTCTTTACAAAAAGGTCTTGCCCATGTTCTTCGCGTTCGCCGTGCAGGAGGCGGTCTACACCGTTTTCTACGGCCTGCGTCGCGTCATCCCGAACGAGATGTACAACGAAGCGATGGACTACTGCGAGTGGCGTAACGGTTACCGCACCGAGGCCATGACCTCGGTCGCCAAGGGCCTTGCCACCAAGCTGGCGGGCCTGGTTTCCAACCTGCTGTCGCTGCAGATCAAGAAATACATCGGGTATGACATCACCTCCTACACCCGCGGCGAGGCGCAGACCGACGATACCAAGCACGGCCTGTTCGTGATGTGCACCATCATTCCCGCGCTGACCTGCCTGCTGGGCATCATTCCCATCTTCTTCTACGATCTGTCGGGCGAGAAGCGCGAGCGTATGTACGCCGAACTGCTCAAACGCCGTGAGGACGCCGCAAAACTTGCGATGACCGGCGATCAAGAGGCCATGGAAGAACTCGCCAAACAGCAGATGGCCGTCGGCGACAAGAAACAGAAACTGTAAGCCCTTTTCATAACGTGCATTCGACTGCCCGGGTTTTCCGGGCAGTCGCTTTCGAAGGAGACTTTATGAGCAAGAAGACCCGCTTTTCGCGTTCCGCCCGTCTGTGTGCCGTGGCGGCTGTTTTGCTGTCTGTCTCCCTGCTGCTGACGCTGTTCGGGTCCGCCGTGCCCGATACGTTCAGCCGACCCGTGTTCTTTATCGCTCTGTACGGCGTGCCCGTGCTGCTTTTGGCGGCGCTGACGGGGGAACGCGGCGCCCATCGCCGTGCCCTGGATCGTAAATCTGCCCGCGCACCCGCGGCGCTGCTGTGGCTCTTGGCGGGCGTTTTCTTTTACAAGTACGTGCGCGAAGCGCTGACTGCCGCGCTGGCGCGCGTCCCGGCGGTGACCGGCCTGTTGACCGCGGTGTTCGGCTTCAGTTTTCTGCTGTGGGGCGTTACGGTCTGGTACGCTGTGCGTGACCGCGAGGTACCCTCGCTGCGCCTGCCCGAACGCCTTGCCGTTGTTGTGGGCGCGCTGTACGCGCTGTTCCGTCTGGTGCATTTCGAAACCGTCTACGGGTTTTTGAAGATCGGCGGCGCGGTGCGCGGCGTGCTGACCTCCGACAACCTCCTCAACGTTCTCTGTCTGGTGCAGTACGCCGTCGACGCCCTTGTGTTTATCCTGGTGTTCCTGCGCTACCGCGCCCTCGCCGAGAGCGAGAGCGAAGCGCGGCCCGCGGTCGCGCGCCCCGCCGTTCAGGATGTGTGGCGAGCGGACGGCGTCGGGATCGACACCCTCGACGATACGCGCCTGGGCTAAGCATAAATCCTCACAAAGCGCCGTACACTGGTACGGCAGAAAAATCCGCGCATACGCGTCGGCTCTGCAGAGCCGGCGCTTTTTTTGCGCTTGAAAGGGGAGAGGAGCCGTGAACCGAAAAACAGCCGCGCTTCTGGCGGTGCTGGCGCTGTGCGCCGCCGTGCTTTGCAACGCGTTGTGCATGGGGCGGGAGGCCGCGCCGACGGAATCCGCACCCGCGCCGACGGGATCCGCGCCCGCGGAGCAAACGGAAATGCGCGCCGTCTGGCTGACCTATGCCGAGATCGGTGAACTTGCGAGCGGCCGCGACGAAGCCGCGTTCCGCGAACAGGCAGCGGCGGCGGTGGCGAAACTGGCCGACTGTCGCATCAATACCGTGTTCTTTCACGTCCGCGCCTTTTCGGACGCGCTGTATACGTCCGCCCTCTTTCCGCGGTCGCAGGCGCTTGCGGGAGCGGCGTACGACCCGCTGGCTCTTTTTATCGAAGCGGCATCCGCCGAGCAGATCGCCGTTCACGCCTGGGTCAATCCGCTGCGGGTCGCTTCCTCCGGCACGCCGGGCGACCTCCCGCCCGACCACCCCGCGGCGCGCCTGTGGGCCGAATCGCCCGACGCGCTGATCGTCAGCCGCGGCCTTTGGTACAACCCGGCCGACGACGGGGTGCGGGCGCTTATTCTGGACGGCGTATGCGAACTGCTGGACGGCTACGGTGTGGCGGGCGTTCACTTTGACGACTACTTTTACCCCGGGCAGGACTTTGACGACGACGCGGCCCAGTTTGCGGCGTACCGCACGGCGGGCGGCGCCCTTTCACGCGCCGAGTGGCGGGCCGCCAATCTGACCGCGCTGGTGGCGTCCGTCCACGAGGAGACGCGGCGTCGCGGCAAGACCTTCAGCGTCAGCCCCGCGGGGAATATCGAACGCTGTCTTGCCGAAGGGGGCGCGGACGTGCGCGCCTGGGCGCAGCAGGGGATCGTCGACCTGCTGATCCCACAGCTCTATTACGGCTTTGAGAATGAGACGACGCCTTTTTCCGCGGCCCGCCGCGCGTGGGAGGAGTTGGGCCGCGACACGGGCGTGCCGCTTGTCTGCGGGCTTGCCGTCTATAAGTGCGGCGCGCTTGACAAATATGCCGGTTCGGGCGCCCGCGAGTGGCTGGAAAATTCCGACATATTGGCGCGTCAGGCGGCCGAACTGCGCGCAAGCGAGCAGTGGCGCGGATTCGCGCTGTTTTCGTACGACTGGGCGTTCGGCGAAAAAACGAGCGATATTGCGAAAAAAGAACTAAAAAACCTTGCTTTCGTGATATAGTATTATAGAATACGTATTTATACAAAAATCCAGGACGTGTTCAAACGGACGTAACAAGGTGTGATTGTGTGAAAGGATTCCGTCGGATTGCTGTTGCGGCGCTGCTGGCTTGTCTGTTGACGGTCGGCACGTTTACCTGTGCCCTGCCGACGCTTGCCGCTGCCGTTAAAGGGGATCTGACCGGCGACGGCAAGGTTACCGAGGCCGACGCCGCCAAACTGCTGAAAATCGTCAGCAGCAAGACCGCGCCCACGGCGGCGCAGTTGTCGGCGGGCGATTTCAACGGCGACGGCAAACTCGACCTGCGCGACGTTACCCAGCTTTATTCCAAGGCCACCGCCTCTACGACCGAGGTGTTTCAGGCCAATATGCGGGAACTCGGCTTCCCGGCTTCTTATATCCCGTACCTGACGACCCTGCATATTCAGCACCCGAAGTGGGTGTTCGAACCGTTCATTACCGGCCTTGTCTGGGACGACGCGGTCAAGGGTGAGCGTACCCCGCACAGAAAACAGCTTATTCTGACTTCCCAGGGCGCTTCCATGCAGTGTTCCTGCTCGTCGTGCAAGGGCGTCATCCAGGAGGGGCCCTCGTGGGTCAGTGCCTCCGAAAAGGCCGTCAAATACTATATGGATCCCCGCAACTGGCTGGATGAGGAGCATATCTTCCAGTTTGAAGATTGCACTTACGCCTCCACCCAGACGATCGCGGGCGTGAACGCCATCCTCAAGGGGACGTGGATGTATAACGCCAACATCACGTATCTCGACGCGTTCGGCAAAACGCAGAGCGTCACCAAAAACGATAAGGCCGTTACCTACGCCGCCGCCATTCTCGAGGCGGCCAAGACGTACGACGTCAGCGCTTACTATATCGCCTCCAAGATCAAGCAGGAGGTCGGCTCCTCCTCCGCGAGCAACGCCGGCGGCTCCTGCGGCGACGACGCGCCGTTTTTGGGCATTTATAACTACTATAATATCGGTGCCTACACGGGCGCGCGCGACGGTCTGGAATGGGCCAACGGCTATATGACGACCAAGGTCGCCTGCCCGCTTTACAGCAAAGCGGCCACCACCGCCACCAAACTCGGCACCGTCGCCAAAGGGTCCGAGATCTACTACATCGGCGCGACCGGCAATTTCTATCGCGTGCGCGCCGTGACCGACAACGGCAAGACCCAGGCCGGCTACATTCTCAAATCCGGCGTCAGCATGTACACCACATACGGCCGCCCGTGGACAAATCCCTACAAGTCCATTGTTTACGGCGCCCAGTACGTGCACGACAATTTTATGGAGTACCAGTTCACCAACTATCTGCAGAAGTTCAACGTCAACCCCGCTTCCGAAAGTCTGCATTATCACGAGTATATGGGCAACGTGATGGGGGCCGCCAGCGAAGCGTCCATGACCTATGACGCCTACAGCGAACTCGGCATTCTCGACTCGCCTATGACGTTTTCCATCCCCGTTTATAAGAATATGCCAAGCGACGATTGGGTGTCGGAATTTGCCGCGACCGCGCCGACGCTGGCGCGCTCCGGCGCCACGACCACCACGGTCAGTTTCAAATGGAACCTGATCGACCACGCCGAGGGCTACCGGCTGTATAAGTATAACAGCAGTACCGACAAGTACACCTGCGTCGTTGACACCGACGCCGCCACCACCTCCTGCACGGTCAGTCTTAAAAGCGGCGAACTCGGCCAGTTCAAACTGCACGCCTATTATTACAACGCCGAAAAGAAGCGCGTTTTCACCGCCGCCAGCAAGATTCTTTACGTAGAACCGGCGCCTGCCGCGGTGACGGGGCTCAAGGTCACGGCCTATACCTCGTCGTCCGTTACCCTGAACTGGACCGCGACGGACTGTGACGCCTATTTCGTCTACCGTTCGCCCGGAATCGGCGGCAAAACCAACATCGGCTCGGTCACCGCGACCACATTTACCGATCAACGCGCCGAAGCCGGTACCAAATACACCTACCACGTTGTCGCGTACAATATGCGCAATTCCTCCGTCACCAAGACGCTGGGCGCATCCTCCAACAAGGTTTCCGTCACCACCAAGGGGACCGCGGCGGCCACGCTGGGCACCGGCACGGTCTATAACGCCGGCACGCTGAATGTGCGCAAAGGGCCCGACACCACCTACGATGTGGTCACCATGGTCTACGACGGGCAGGTGCTCACCCTGCTCGGCACGGCCGGCAGCGGCGGCACCTGGTACCACGTGAAATTCACCAAGAATTCCACGTCGTATGAAGGGTACGTCTTCGGCGAGTACGTCAAAAAACTGTAATTACCGATCCACCGTAACAAAAAGCACCGCGCTGCGGTGCTTTTTTTGTCGCCGAAAAATCTGCGGCAAAGCGTTTTCCGTCGCTTCTTTCGACCTTTTCCGTACGGCGGACGGCGTATAATGGCAGCGAGGTGAGAGGATGCAGACGGTGATTTACGCGGACGTGCTGGTGGCGCTGAATACCGTTCTGACCTATCTGCTGCTCTGCGCGGCCTCGGCCGTGTCGCGCGTGCCCAACCGCACGCTCGGCACCGTTGCCGCATCGCTTCTCGGTGGGGCGTCGTCGCTGATCGTGTTCGTCGACCTGCCCGCGGCGGCGTCCGTCGCTTATCGGGTCGGAACGGCGGCGCTGCTGACGTTCCTCGCGTTTTTGCCGAAAAAGCCGAAGTCCTTTCTCAAGACCTTTGCCGCCTTTTTCGGCGCCGGTTTTTTGTTCGGCGGCGCCATACTTGCCGTGGAGTGGGCCTTCCACCCTGCCGGCATGATCTACCGCAGCGGCGCGATCTATTTTGACGTCAATATTATGTTTCTGCTCGCGGTGTCGCTCGGCGTGTACGGGCTGTTGCTCGTTGCCGAACACTTTCTGCGGCGGCGCACGGCGCAGGGCGATCTGTGCGAAGCGACGCTGTGGCTGCGCGGCAGCGGCGTGCGTCTGACGGCGCTGTGCGACAGCGGCAACACCCTGCGCGACCCGCTGACCGGCCGCAGCGTGTGCATCGGCGAAGCGGACGCCCTGGCGCCGCTGTTTACGGGCGAAGAACTGCGCTATCTGCGCGAGAGCGCCGTCGGCGGGGAAATACCGCCCTCGCTCGGGCGCCGTCTGCATTTGGTGCCCTGCCGCACCGTCGGCGGCAACGCGCTGCTCAAGGCCGTCGTCTGCGACCGGCTGGACGTGACGGACGGGCGCGGGGCTTACTGCGTAGCGCGGGCGGCTGTGGCAATTTCGCCCCGGCCGCTCGGAACGTGCGAGTTGTTGTTGAGCTGTGAAACAAAGGAGGAGAGCGCATGAAACGCAAATGGCTCGCCTTGCGGCTGCGGCTGCAGGCGTTTTTGGGGCGGCGTCTGCCCGGGCGCGGATGGGTGCACAGCGTCGGCGGTTCGCTGCCCGCGCCTCTTAAACAGAGCGAGGAACAGACCCTGACCGAGCGCCTGCGCGCGGGTGATCGCACGGCGGGCGACCGGCTGGTGGAGCACAACCTGCGGCTGGTCGTCTACATCGCCAAAAAGTTTGAGAGCAGCGGCGTCCCGCTGGAGGATCTGGTTTCCATCGGCACCATCGGTTTGATCAAGGCCGTCGGCTCGTTCAGCCCCGAACGCGGCATCAAACTGGCGACCTACGCTTCGCGGTGCATTGAAAACGAAATTTTGATGGTCTTGCGCAAGACGGGGCCGCGCCGCGGCGACGTTTCGCTCGACGAACCGCTGAACGTGGATTTTGACGGCAACGAACTCTTGCTGGGCGACGTGCTCGGCAGTGACGGCGACGAGGTGAACGACGGTCTCGAGCGCGAGGACGAGCACCGCGTTTTGCACCGCTGTATCGCCACGCTCGAAGAGCGCGAACGGCAGATCCTCTGCCTGCGGTTCGGCATCGGCGGGTATCGCGAGCATACCCAAAAAGAGGTCGCCGACCTGCTCGGCATCTCGCAGAGTTATATCTCACGGCTCGAAAAGCGGCTGCTGCAGCGGCTCAAGCGGGAAATCGAGCACGCGCAGTAGTTCACACTCCGCTCTTGATTTTTCGGCCGACTTATATTATCATAGAACTGTAAAAAATCGTGGGAGGCAGTTTTATGAGCAGAGCGCAAGTGGTTTTCAAGGCCATCGACATCCTCGGTTACCGGATGCAGAACGCCGTCCATTTCGAGGACGTCGTCTGCGTCGAAAATATCCCGTACGGCGAGGGCGACCTGCGCAAGGGCGACCTGTATTTCCGCCGCGGCATGGATCACAGCGAAAAGAAACTTCCCGTCATCGTCTACGTACACGGCGGCGGATTCATCAAGGGCGACAAGGCCTATCGCGAGAGCGTCGGCGAGTTTTACGCCGACAAGGGCTATTTTGTCTATAACATCAATTACCGTATGCCGCCCGAAGCGCCGTACCCGCTCGAGGTCTTTGACTGTGTCGAAGCGCTCAACTTTTTGCCGCAACTTGCCGAGCGCTATCCCATCGACCTCGATTCCATCGTCGTCAGCGGCGATTCGTCCGGCGGCTATATGAGCGCGTACCTCGTCGCGCTCAGTTTCAATGAGCAGCTGCGCAAGAAAATCGGCTGCCCCGATTTCAAGGTCGGCATCCGCGCCGCGATGCTCATGTGCGGCATCTACGACATCGACGTCCTGCTCAAGGGCACCTCGCTGATGGGCGTCATCCCCGACACGGCGCGCATCTTCCTTGATTACGACCTCAAAGACGATTTTTCCAACCTGCCCGACTACCCGTACGCCGATTGCCTGTCCGTGCCGCAGCAGATCACCGATCAATGGTGCTCCACCTTCATGTGCTGGGCGGACGACGACCTCATCTGCCAGAAACAGGGTGAGCCGATGGCCGAAAAACTCGAAAAACTGGCGCCGATCCTGCGCACGTATCACTGCAAGGGATTCATCCACAACCATTGCTACCACCTCAACCTTACCATCGACCCCAAGGCGCGTGAGTGCATGAACGCCAGCGTCGACTTTTTGCGCGAAGTGTTCGGCGCGTAAGCGGGTGAAAACAAGAGAAACCGCGTGTGCGGCCTTCCAAAGGGGGGCCGCACCGTACTGTCCGGGTGAAACGGGACGACCGTTTCGTATGATTGCGAGGGATCGACAATGCCTGACAAGAAATACACGTTGGATTTCGGCGGCAAAGAGTATGCCTTTATCGGCGGCAAGGGCGCGTATGACGCCGGCGAAACCGTCGCGTTGTACTACGTTATGGTGGGCACCGATACCGATTATTATTTCTATATCGACGACGAGGAGATCTACCCGAAATACGAGGACGGGAAAGGGTACGCCCTCCGCTTTGTTATGCCCGCCCGCGACGTCCGCGTAAGCGTGGAGGAAAAGAATACCATGCGTTGTGCTCCTGCAATGAAACAGGAAGCGGTGCTGACGTTTGAGTCCTTCGACGGCGGCGGGCCTGAATTCACGGTCGTCATCGCGGACGGCGCCGTGGCCGCCTGTCGTCAGACGCGGCAATACGCCAATCCCGACCACGAGGAAATGTGCGGGTCGGGCTACCGGGTTTTTATCTCGTTCACCGGGTTGAAAGCGGGGAACACGACCGTTACGGTCAAAGCCCGATCGCCGATAGCCGATAACTACGACGCGGTTTACGATCTGTCCGTCAGCGACGGTTTAGCGGTGACCGTCACCGAGCGCGAACGTACGGAAATGTCGTTTTGAGAGGCGATTATCCGCAGAATGAAAAAAGTGGCTGAGCAAACGCTCAGCCGCTTTTTCAGGCAATTTTTTGTTTTCGGGGCTGTTATTCGGCTTTCTTTTTGCCCGCCAGGAATTTGTAGACCAGCGCGGCAAGTGCGCCGCCGACCAGCGGAGCGACGATAAAGACCCACAGCGCGCTCAGCGCGTCGCCGCCGACGAGGATCGCGGGGCCAAAGGAACGGGCGGGGTTGACCGAGGTGCCCGTGAAGGCGATGCCGAGGATGTGCACCAGCGTCAGCGTCAGGCCGATGACAAGACCGGCGACGGAACTGTTTTCCAGTTTGTCGGTCACGCCGAGAATGGCCAGCACAAAGGTGAAGGTCAGCACGATCTCGATCAGCAGCGAGGCCTTCCAACTGCCGCCGTACAGGGCGTTGGCGCCGAGGGTGCTGGTCTTGCCCAGCGCCACGCGCAGGGCAAAAGCGCCGAGGGTCGCGCCGGCGAACTGGGCAACGAAGTAACCGCAGCAGTCTTTGATTTTCAGTTTGCCGCTGATCAGCATCGCAAGCGAGACCGCGGGGTTGACGTGACAGCCGCTGACGTTGCCGATGGAGTAGGCCATCGCCACGATGACCAAACCGAAGGCGAGCGCCGTCAGCGCATAGCCCGCGCCGGTGTCACAGCCGAGCTTGGCGGCGGTGCCGCAGCCGAAAAAGACCAGCGTGCAGGTGCCGATGAATTCGGCGACGTATTTTTTGATCGATTCCATAGAAAAAACCTCCTATTATGATATATTGTGTGCGTTACAGAGCGCAGAGTACCTCTTTGACGACGGCGTAAACGCGCCGTACGGACGGCAGGAACAGCGTTTCCTGCGGGGTGTGGATGTCGCGCATATCGGGGCCGACCGAAATGCTGTCCGGCGCGTTCATTTTCTCGTAGAAAATGCCGCACTCCAGCCCCGCGTGAATGGCCTTGACGGCGCAGGGGCGGCCCACGACGCGTTCATACGTGCGGGCGTACAGTTCGCGCAGGGGCGAATGTTCGCTGTATTCCCACGCGGGGTAATCGCCGTAGCGGCTGACCGTGCCGCCGAACGCTTGCGCGCAGGCGCAAAGCTCGCGGTACAGCGCTTCTTTTTCTTCGCCCACGCTGCTGCGCAGAGAAAAACTTACGGTCTGGGCACTGTCGCCCGTGCGGGCGATGCCCAGGTTCAGCGACGTCTGCACCAGTCCCTCGATGTCGCGACTCATGGCCTGCACGCCGTTGGGCGCTCCGGTCACGAAACCCAGCACGCGCGCGGCGGCGTCCTCCGTCATCGGGCGGGCGGGTGCGGTCGGCGCGACTGTCACGGTCAGATTTTTGTCCTCGGCGCAGGCGTCGGCGCGTATTTCGTCCGCAAAGGCGGCAAGCGCGGCGCTGATCGCCTCGGTATCGCCGCAGACGACGGCGCTCGCTTCGCGGGGGATGGCGTTGTCGGCAAGCCCGCCTTCCAGCGAGCAGAGCCGTACCGGCAGGGGTTTCAGGGCGGTGGCCAAAAGGCGCGTGGCGTTTTGGCGGCCCTTGTCGATCTCGCTGCCGCTGTGGCCGCCCGCAAGACCGCCAAGCGTGACGCGGCAGGCGGGCCGGGCTTCGGCCTCAAAGGTCAGCGGCAGAGTAACGTCGGCGCGCATGCCGCCCGCGCACGCCACCCAGACGGTGCTCTCTTCCTCGCTGTCAAGGTTGATGAGCATGCGGCTTTTCAGCACCGAGCAGTCCAGCGCCGCGGCGCCGCACATACCCGTTTCTTCGTCGGTGGTAAAGACCGCCTCCAGCGGCGGGTGGGCGAGCGATTTGTCGGCGATGATCGCCAATATCATCGCGACCGCGATCCCGTCGTCGCCGCCAAGCGTGGTGCGGTCGGCGTGCAGTTCGTCGCCGTCAAGCACCAGCGTCAGCGGATCGTTCAAAAAGTCGATGGTTTTGTCCGCCGTCTTTTCGCAGACCATGTCGAGATGGCCCTGCAGCATCACGGGGGCGTGGCCCTCGTACCCGGCGGAGGCGGGAACCCGTATCACCAGGTTGCCGGCGTCGTCGCCGACGGCCGTGCAGCCGTGGCGTTCGGCAAAGTCGCGGCAGTAATCGCGCACCTTCGCCGTGTTGCCGGAGCCGTGGGGGATGGAGGCAAGATCGGCAAAGATCGCCAGCACGTCCCGCGGTTCGGCGTTTTGTACCGTTTCACGGTTTGTCATGGAATCACCTTGTTATCTGTAGTTGTTGCTGGAATTGGTTTTGAGCGTCACGTCGTGGTAACCGCCCTCGACGATGCTGGTCGCCGAAACAAGGGTCAGTTTCGCGTTCTGCTGCAGCTCGGGAATGGTCACGACGCCGCAGTTGCACATGGTGGATTTGACCTTGTAAAGACTGCGGGTGACGTTGTCTTTCAGCGAGCCGGCGTAGGTGACGTAACTGTCGACGCCCTCTTCGAACGAGAGTTTGGACTGGCCGCCCAGGTCGTAGCGCTGCCAGTTGCGGGCGCGGTTGCTGCCCTCGCCCCAGTACTCTTTGACGTAGGTGCCGTTGATGTTGAGTTTCTGCGTCGGGCTTTCGTCAAAGCGGGCGAAATAGCGGCCCAGCATCAGGAAATCGGCGCCCATGGCGAGCGCGAGCGTCATGTGGTAATCGTGCACGATGCCGCCGTCCGAGCAAATGGGCACGTACACGCCCGTCTCTTTGAAATACTCGTCGCGCGCGGCTGCGACCTCGATCACCGCCGTCGCCTGACCGCGGCCGATGCCCTTGGTCTCACGCGTGATGCAGATCGAACCGCCGCCGATGCCGACCTTGACAAAATCGGCGCCCGCCTCGGCGAGGAAGCGGAACCCGTCGCGGTCGACCACGTTGCCGGCGCCGACCTTTACGGTGTCGCCGTATTTTTCACGGATGAAATCGATGGTGCGTTTCTGCCACTCGGTATAGCCCTCGGACGAATCGATGCACAGCACGTCCGCCCCGGCGTCGACCAGCGCGGGCACGCGCTCGGCGTAATCGCGGGTGTTGATGCCGGCGCCGACCATATAGCGCTTGGCGGCGTCCAGGATCTCAAGCGGGTTTTCCTTGTGCTGAGAATAGTCCTTGCGGAAGACGAAATACAGCAGGTGGTCGTTTGCGTCGACGATGGGCAGACTGTTGAGTTTGTGTTCCCAGATAATGTCGTTCGCTTCGCTCAGCGTGGTGCCGTCGGGGGCGGTGATGAGTTTTTCGCGCGGCGTCATGAATTCGCTGACGGGCAGACTCGGCTCCATGCGGCTGACGCGGTAATCGCGCGAAGTGACCACGCCCAGCAGTTTGCCGTTCGCGGTGCCGTCGTCGGTGACGGCCATGGTGTTGTGACCCTTCTTTTCAAACAGGGCCATCACGTCCGCAAGGGTGTTGTCGGGGCGCAGGTTCGAATCGCTCACCACGAAGCCCGCCTTGTAACTTTTGACGCGGGCGACCATGGCGGCCTCGTTTTCAATGGACTGCGAACCGTAAATAAAAGACAGGCCGCCCTCCTTCGCAAGCGCGATCGCAAGCGTATCGTTGGAGACGGACTGCATAATGGCGGAAACCAGCGGAATATTCAGGGTGATGGGGCTTTCTTCCTCGCCTTTGCGGTATTTGCAAAGCGGCGTGCGCAGACAGACGTTGTCGGGCACGCAATCCGGGCCGGTGTAGCCGGGCAGCAGCAGATACTCGCTGAAGGTATGGGAAGGTTCGGTGCAATAAAAGGCCATTTCGTTCTTCCTTTCCGTAAGTTTTTTGTGCTGTAATTCAAGATACTTAACGTAGTATTCTTATTGTAATGTCCCGCCCGACGAAAGTCAATAAAAAATCCCCGAAAGTTCGACTTTTCTTTCGGGGATTTTTCCGGACGAGGCGGCGGAAAGGTTTTTGCGCAAAATGGCAAGAATCGGTTGTAAATTTCACCCGCGTGTGGTACTCTATTTCTGTTACATCGTGTCTAAACAAGGAGAACAAATATGAGTTACGGCTTTTTTGCGATGATCTCGCGTATGAAATACATCGACCGCTGGGCGCTGATGCGCAATACCGAAAAAGAGGGGCTCGACAGCCACAGCATGGAGGTGGCGGTAATCGCGCACGCCCTCGCCGTGCTGGGCAACACGCGCCTCGGCAAACACTACGACGCCGACCACGCCGCGGTGCTCGGCCTTTACCACGACGCGCACGAGATCCTAACGGGCGATATGCCCACCCCCGTCAAATACGATAACGACGCGCTGCTCGCCGCTTACCGCAGCGCCGAAAAGAACGCCGCCGAAAAACTGCTGGCGCGCCTGCCGGAAGATCTGCATGATGCGTTCGCCCCCCTCGTCCGTGAGGAGGACGACCCTGAACTGCAGACCCTCGTCAAGGCCGCCGACCGTCTGAGCGCGCTGATCAAGTGCGTGGAGGAGCGCAAGGCGGGCAACACTGAGTTCCGCGAGGCCGAACGTGCCGCCCGCGAGCGGCTGACCGCCTCCGGCGTGCCAGAAGCGCAGATTTTTATGGACGAGTTTTTGCCCGCCTATGAGCAAACGCTCGATACGCTGTGACCGCGCCGCACGGTCGACTGAACCCTCACAAGGAGGTCGTTGCATGATCTATACCTCTGCCGAACAACTCATCGGCGGCACGCCGCTGCTTGAGGCGAAAAAACTCGAACAACGCTACGGGCTGAAGGCCCGTCTGCTCGTCAAACTCGAGGGCTGCAACCCCGGCGGGTCCGCCAAGGACCGCGTTGCCGCTGCCATGCTTGACGCCGCCGAACAGAGCGGCGCCCTGCGGCCGGGCGGCACGGTGATCGAACCGACGAGCGGCAACACCGGGATCGGCCTTGCGCTGCTGTGCGCCCTGCGCGGCTACCGCGCGGTGATCGTCATGCCCGAAACCATGAGCGCCGAGCGCCGAAGATTGGTCGCCGCCTACGGCGCCGAACTGGTGCTGACCGACGGCGCCCTCGGGATGCAGGAGGCGATCGACCGCGCCGAAGCGATTGCCGCCGCCACCCCCGGCAGCATCGTCGCGGGGCAGTTCGTCAACCCCGCTAACCCCGAGGCGCACTATCGCACCACCGGCCCCGAACTGTGGCGCGACGCCGACGGCCGGCTGGATTATTTCGTCGCGGGCGTCGGCACGGGCGGTACGCTCACCGGCGCGGGCCGCTATCTGAAAGAGCAAGATCCCGCCGTAAAACTCGTCGCGGTCGAGCCCCGAAACTCCGCCGTGCTGTCCGGCGGACCCGCGGGCAAGCACAACCTGCAGGGCATCGGCGCGGGCTTCGTGCCCGCCGTGGCGGAACCCTCCCTTTTTGACGAGATCGTGACCGTTACCGATGAAGACGCCTACGCCGCGGCGCGTGAACTCGCGCGGTGCGAGGGCGTTTTGGCCGGCATTTCCTCCGGCGCTGCTCTGTGGGCGGCACTGCGGGTCGCCGAACGTCCCGAGGCCGCGGGCAAGACCGTGGCGGCGCTGCTGCCGGATACCGGCGAGCGCTACCTGTCCACGGCGCTGTACGCCGACGTATGAGCGACGAACGTTTCAGCCGCTCCGAACTGCTGTTCGGCGAGGGCAATCAGCAAAAACTTGCCGCCTCCCGCGTGGCCGTTTTCGGGCTGGGGGGCGTGGGCGGCGCCGTGACCGAAGCGCTGGCGCGCGCCGGGATCGGCGCGCTTGACCTTGTGGATAACGACGTCGTGACCGTCAGCAACCTCAACCGCCAGGTGCTGGCGACCGAGGCGACCGTCGGCCGCCCCAAGACCGAAGCGGCGGCGGAGCGGGTGGCAAGCATCAACCCCGCCTGCACCGTGCGCCTGCACAACTGCTTCGTGCTGCCCGACACGGTCGGGGAGTTTGACTTTGCCGCCTACGATTACGTGGTGGACGCCATCGACACCGTCACCGGCAAACTGGCGATCGCCGAGGCCTGTCAGCGCGCGGGCACGCCGCTGATCTGCGTGCTGGGCGCGGGCAACAAACTTGACCCCATGGCCTTTCGCGTGGCGGATATTTCCGAAACGAGAGAGGACCCGCTCGCCCGCGTGCTGCGCACCGAATGCCGCAAGCGCGGTATCGGCCCCCTGCAAGTGGTATACAGCGAGGAGCCGCCGCGAAAACCGCTCCGTGCCGTGCCGAAAGGCGAGCGCGGTCACGCGCTCGTTCCCGGCTCGGTCAGTTTCGTGCCGCCCGCCGCGGGACTTTTGGCCGCGTCGGTCGTGGTGCGCGCCCTGCTGGGC
>CADBON010000194.1 GCA_902796315.1 Oscillospiraceae bacterium
CGAGGATCAGAACGACCGCGCCAAAGCGCTCACCCTGGCCCGTGCCGTCGCCAACGTCGGCATGATCGGCACGCTGTTCACGATGATTGCGCCCTCGTTCCAGCCGATGTGGAAAGACCGCGGTCTGGACGATGCGCATTCGCTGCGCATGGCGTACATCACCCTTGCGATCGTTATGACGATCTTCGCTACGCTGCTGTTCCAGGTGGCGGGCCTCTCCGTCAAAGAAAAGGTCAAGGCCAAGAACGAAAAGACCTATACCATCAAAGAGAACTTCAAGATCATGTTCGGCAACAAGCCGTTCCGTCAGATCCTGATCTCCGGCATTCTGAGAAGCCCCATCCAGCTGCTCGGCATCGTCGCCATGACGCTGGTCATGTACTACTTCTTCAACAACGACATCGGCGCCACCCTGTTTATTGACGGCGCGCTGAACGTGGGGCTGGTGCTGAAGGTGGTCATCCTGGTCATCGGCCTGTTCGGCGGCATGATCGTCTTCCCGCTGTTCGTGCCGAAACTCATCGGCAAATTCGAGAAGAAGAAACTGTACAACTTCTTCAGTTTGATCGGCGCCATTCCCTTCGCCCTCATCTTCATCTGCTTCCTGCTGTTCAAGGGTGACATCCTCACCTGGGCCGGTATGTGCGTGATGTCCGTGCTGTTCTTTATGGCGGGCGCTTCCATGGGTTCGCTGAACGTCCTGCAGTCCGTCATGATCGCCGACTGTGTCGACTATGAAGAGTACCAGAACGGCAACCGCCCGGACGGCGTGTTCTTCTCCGGTCAGAGCTTCATCACCAAGCTTTCCGCCGGTATTGCCTCGCTGATCTCCGGCGCGGTGTACGCCATCGTCGGTTTCTCCGACAAGAACGTGGCGCTGCTGAACAACGCCCTGATCAACGGTGCGGACTTCAGAACCTACAACGACGGTAAATTTGCCGCCGCCATGTTCTTCCTGATCTCCATTCCCCCGGCGATCGGTATGGTGCTGGCCGCCATGCCCACCCTGCGCTACAAACTGACCGACGCCGAGCATACCCGTATCCTTGACGAACTCGTCAAACGCCGCGGCAGCAACGCAAGCGACAATCAGGAATAATCCCCTTCCCCCTTAAAGAAACCGGCCTTCGGGCCGGTTTTTTGTCACATTTTTATCACAATAATTTACGGCTTGTTCACTTGTCATACGGGCGCGCGCGTGATACAATAATAGCGTACTTTCAGAGGAGGAATACCGTTATGAAAAAATCGATCTTGAAAAAATACGCCCGCATGATCGTCCGCGTCGGCGCGGCCGTCAAACCCGGTCAGCCCGTGCGGATCATGGCCGCCGCCGACCAGCACGACTTTGTCACGTTAGTGGTAGCCGAGTGCTACAAAGCGGGCGCGTCACGCGTCGATATCGACTGGACGTGGCAGCCCATCGACAAGCTGAACGTCAACAACCGCACGCTGGAATCGCTCAGCACGGTGCCGAAGTGGCAGCACGAAAAACTGAAACTGATGGTCGAGGAGGTGCCCTGCCGCATCTGGATCGACAGCGACGACCCGGACGGCCTGGCGGGGATCGACCAGGAAAAGATGCAGCGTTCCGCCATGGCACGCTACAAGGTCACGCGCAAATACAGCGACGCGCTTGAGAACCGCGACCAGTGGTGCATCGCCGCCGTGCCGTCGTACGCGTGGGCAAAAAAGGTCTTTCCGAACGAGAACAAGGCGCGCGCCTACGAACACCTGTGGGAGGCCATTCTCAAAACCGTGTACGTCACCCCCGACAACGACCCCGAAAAGGCGTGGGCCAAGCACGACGCGGAACTCAAGGCGCACACCGAATTCCTGAACAAAATGAAGTTCGATTATCTGGAATACGAGAGCAGCAACGGCACCCACTTCAAGGCGTCGCTCATTCCCGAAAGCCATTGGGCGGGCGGCGGTGAATTCACGCTCGGCGGCAATTATTTCAGTCCCAACCTGCCTTCGGAAGAGGTCTTTATCTCGCCGAAACGCGGCTTTGCCGAAGGCCGTCTGGTGGCGACCAAGCCGCTCTCGTATCAGGGGCAGTTGATCACCGATTTCTGGATCGAGTTCAAGGACGGCAAGGCCGTAAACTGGGACGCCGCGCAGGGCAAGCCCCTGCTGGATAAAATGCTGGCGATGGACGAAGGCGCGCCCTATCTCGGCGAACTGGCGCTGATCGCTCACGACAGCCCCATCTCCAACATGAACATCCTGTTTTACAACACGCTGTTTGACGAAAACGCAAGCTGCCACGTGGCGCTCGGCCGCGGCTTCTGCGACACGATCGACAACTTTCAGGACCGCTCGCTCGAAGAATGCCGCGCCCTCGGCGTGAACGACAGTATGATCCACGTCGACTTTATGGTCGGCGCCGCGGATATGTCCATCACCGGCTATAAAAACGGCAAAGCGACGCCCATCTTCCGTAACGGCAACTGGGCCTTTTAACGATGGGTGCGCACGGTGAAAAACTGAATATGCTCGCCGTTCTGCAGCACTATGACGCGCTGATCAGCCAAAAGCACCTGGCGCGGGCGGGCGCGTTTCTGACCGACTCGCTGGACAAGGCGCGGCAAATCGGTGACAAGGCCGCGGAACTGACGCTGCTGAACGAATTGGTCGGCTACCACCGCCGCTCGGGCGACCGGGAGGCGGCGCTTACCGCCTGCGACGACGCGCTGCGTCTTTTGAAGGAACTGCCGTTGGAGAATACCGCGGCGGAGGGCGACACCTGCCTGAACTGCGCCACCACGCGCAGCATTTACGGCGAAGACGCCCTGCCGCTCTACAAGCAGGCGCGGCACGCCTATCTGCACGCCGTGCCGGCGGACGACTTCAAATGGGCGGGCTTTTACAACAACTACGGCTTGACGCTCGCGAAAGCCGGCCGCTCCGCCGAAGCGCTGACCTGCTACGAAAAAGCGCTGCGCGTGCTCAAGGGGCGGGACGAATATCTGCACGACGCCGCTGTGACGTACTGCAGCATCGCGGAAGTGCACCTCGACCGGGGCGACGCCGACAAGGCGGCCGCCTGCCTGGACGCGGCGTGGCAGAAACTGGAATCCCCCGCCAACATCCGCAACGGCGCTTACGCCTTCTCGTGCGAAAAGTGCGTCGGCGCATTTGAACGCGGCGGGCAGACGGAACGCGCCGCGGCGCTGAGCGACCGCGCAAAGGAGATCTATGAACGGCATCGAACTGAGTAAGGCCTTTTGGGACGAATACGGGAACGCTCTGCTGGAGGGACTGCCGGCCGACGTGCTTGCGCGCGTGGCGGTCGGTCTTGCGGGCCAGGGCTCGGAGTGTTTCGGCTTTGACGACGAACTCTCACGCGACCACGACTTTGAACCGGGCTTTCGTCTGTGGATGGACGACGGCGATCACGAGCGCTGGGGCATGGAATTACAGCGCCGCTACAACGCCCTGCCGCGGGATTTTTGCGGTGTGAAGCGCCTGGGGTCGAACGCGTACGGCGGTCTGCGCAACGGCGTGATGCGCGCGGGTGATTTTTACGGCAACCTGCTCGGCGTACGCGGCGTCCCCGCCGATTTGCGCGAGTGGCTGGAAGTACCCGAATACGCGCTGGCGACGGCCGTCAACGGAAGAGTCTTCAAAGAAGGCGGCGTCTTCAGCGAAATCCGCGCCGCCCTGCGGGCGGGCTACCCGCGCGACGTCCTGCTCAAAAAACTTGCGGCGCGCTGTGTGACGATGGCGCAGGCGGGGCAGTACAACTTCCCCCGCTCGCTCAAACGCGGCGATTACGCTGCGGCCGCCGAATCGCTCTGTGAGTTTGTCGGGGCCGCCTGTTCGGCGATCTATCTGCTCAACAACGCCTATATGCCCTACTACAAATGGCGCCTCAGGGGGCTGGACGGGCTTGCCGTGCTCGGCGATATGCGTGAACCGCTGTCGTTCCTGCTGACGGAGGAGACCTCCGCCGCCACCGCCGCGGTAAAAACGGGTGTGGTCGAAGACATCTGCCGTCTGGTCGCGGACGAACTGCGCCGCCGCCGTCTGAGCGACGAAACCGACAGTTATCTGGAGCCGCACGGCTTTGCCGTCAACGGCAAGATCGAAAATGCGGAACTGCGCGCGCTCCATATATTAGCAGGATAAAAAGGTTTGCAATTCATTGATAGATGTAGTATAATAATATATACTCATAAAGTAGGGAAGAATTTTTCCCGCCGTCGGTTTTTCCGACGAGCAACTGATATTTGGTGGTACGATGAAAAAACGTCTTTTTTCCGTAGTTGCGGCGGCCCTTGTGCTGCTGACCGTCACACTGGCGATTTCCCCCGCCGGTGAGGCGACGCTTGTGTCGCGCTGGTACGGCGACATCGACTGCGACAACTATGTGACCGTGCAGGACGTGATGATCGCCCTGCGCGTTTCCATCGGCGTATACCCCCGCGCGTTGAACGAAATGGACAAAAAAGCCGCGGATATAGACGCCGACGGCACCGTGTCGCTGACGGACGCGCGCAAGATCCTGTTCCTTTCCGCCGGCGTGGACGCCAAGACAAAGATGGAATCCTACGATTTCAAACCCGACGTCACCCACTTTTTGAATCTGGTCAACGCCACGCGAAAAGACTATAACAAAGATCTGGCGAAACTGACGACCTCCAACGATCTGTGCGAGGTCGCCCGCAAAGCGGCGGAGGAGTTCGCCGTCAAGACCGGCACCGCGCTGCGGCGCGAGAACGGCACCTACTTCAACACCATTCTCGACGAAAACGGCTTCACCTACACGGTGGCCGACAAATTCGTATGCGCCTCCACTTACAGCACCGATTACGCCTATGACAAGATGCTGGAGACGGCGCAGAACAAAAAGGCGCTCTGCTCGACGGAATTCACGAAATTCGGCGTCGGCGCCTATTCGCCCGACGGCAAGACCTTTTACTGGTGCGTTCTGCTGATCGGGAGTTAAAAATCTGACACAGGGGAAGGAATGAGGAATGGGAAGACTCGGCGACAAGATCAAAAACGCCTGCGGCATCGAGGGCAGTGTAAAAGAAACGCTGCGCCCGATGATCAACTACGACTGCGCCAACATCACACTGGGCGGCGCAGGGTACCCGATCGGGCAGTTTCACCAGCAGTTCCTGGCGTACGTCGAGGGACTGGATACCGAACAGGCCGGCAAGATCTCGCTGATCGCCGGTTTGTGGGACGCCGTCAGCGACCCCATCATGGGTCTGCTGACCGACCGCACCAGATCCAAACGCGGCCGTCACCGTCCCTACCTGCTGATCGCCGCCGTGCCGTTCGCCATCGCCTACTTCCTGCGCTGGACGAGTTTCGGCATTTCCGCCACCGGCAACACGGGGGCCGTCTGGGGCTGGTACCTGTTCGGCTCGCTGATGTACTGCACGTTTATGACGATGCTTTCCATCCCGCACACGGCCATGCTGCCGACGATCGCGCCGCATTACTTTGAGCGCACCCAGTACAAGATCGTCGAATACGCCTTCAACTCGATCGGTCAGGTTTCATCCTACGTATTCACGGCGCTCGCGCTGAGCGGCTTTAACGTCAAGACCGCGCTGACCGCCCTGCCCACGCCCTCGCCCGACGACCGGCCCAATTACACGATGGTCGGCATCGTGCTGGCGGTATGGTTCGTATGGTCGCCGATCCTGTGCTACTTCAAGACCAAAGAGCCCTCCTCGCTCGGGCAGCACAACGAGCCGATCGATTACAAATACTTGTGGCACGAATACCGCACCGTCTTCTCGAACCGCGCGTTCCGCCAGTACTTCGTTATCTCGCTGTTTTATTCGATGGCGCGCTACTTCTGCTCGTACGCCGATCAGTATTTCATGGTCAGCGTGACCGACACGTACAACATCTTTATCTCGATGAACATCGTTGCCGGCATCGCGGAGTTCAGCGGTTCGCCCTTCAACTATTTCATCACCCGCTACAAGGGCAAGACGGCCTGCGGCAAGATCCTGGGCCCGCTGATGGTCGTCGGTATCGCGCTGAACGGCTTTTTGACCTACACGACGCCGAAGCCCATCAAGTACGCGGTGGTCATTCTGTCCGCGATCCTGTATAACTTCGGCTTCTCGGGTCCCGGCTTCGTCGGCGAAAACATCGCCCCCGACGTCACCGACGTCGACGAACTGATCACCGGCCGCCGCCGCGAAGGCGTGATCGCCACCTTCCGCACCTTCACCGGCAAAGCCATCAGCAGCTTTATGGGCTATGCGGTCGGCAAATCGCTGAAGCTGTTCGGCTACGACCCCGCCGTCAAGGCGCCCGAACTGCAAAAGCCGATCACCACTTTCGGCCTGCGGCTGAATTATGCGTTCATCCCCGCCGTGCTCGCCTTCTTCTGTGTGCTGTCCATCTTCCGCTACACGATGACCAAGCACGACCACGAGCGGATCAAAGAGATCATCGCCGAAAAGCACAGGACGGGTACCTGTGTGATCGACGAGGAAGAAAAGAAACGAATTGAAAGAATAGCCGGCAGACGGTGGGACGAAATGTGGATCGGCACACCGGAACCGGTTATGGAAGCAGAGGGATAAATTATGAGTGATTACAAAATCGAAACCAAATGCGTACAGGCCGGTTACACGCCGAAAAACGGCGAGCCGCGCGAGATGCCCATCATCTACAGCACCACGTTCAAGTACGACACCAGCGAGGATATGGGCAAACTGTTTGACCTGGAGGCAAACGGCTACTTCTACTCGCGCCTGCAGAACCCGACCTGCGACATGGTCGCGGCCAAGATCGCCGCGCTGGAGGGCGGCACCGCCGCCATGCTGACCGGCTCCGGTCAGGCGGCGAACTTCTACGCCGTGTTCAATATCGCCAACTGCGGCGACCATATCGTTTCCAGCGCATCGATCTACGGCGGCACGTTCAACCTGTTTAACGTGACGATGCGCAAAATGGGCATCGATTTCACCTTCGTGGAGCCCGACTGCACCCCCGAGGAACTCGCGGCGGCCTTCCGCCCCAACACCAAAGCCGTCTTCGGCGAGACGATCGCCAACCCCGCCCTCACCGTGCTGGATTTTGAAAAATTCGCGAACGCTGCCCACAGCCACGGCGTACCGCTGATCGTCGACAACACCTTCGCCACGCCCGTCAACTGCCGCCCGTTTGAGTGGGGCGCCGATATCGTCACCCACTCCACCACCAAGTATATGGACGGTCACGGCACCGCCGTCGGCGGCTGCATCGTCGACAGCGGCAAATTCGACTGGATGGCGCACGCCGACAAATTCCCCGGCCTGTGCACGCCCGACGAAAGCTACCACGGCATCACCTACGCCGAACGCTTCGGCAAAGAGGGCGCCTTCATCACCAAGGCGACGGCGCAGTTGATGCGCGATTTCGGCTCCGTTCAGTCGCCGCAGAGCGCCTACTACCTCAACCTCGGGCTGGAAAGTCTGCACGTGCGCATGGCGCGGCACTGCGAAAACGGCCTGAAGATGGCGCAGTTCCTGTCGACCAACGACAAGATCGCCTGGGTGGACTATCCCGGTCTTCCCGGCTGCAAATACTACCCCACCGCGCAGAAATATCTGCCCAACGGCACCTGCGGCGTGGTGAGTTTCGGCGTAAAGGGCGGCCGCGCCGCGGCGGAGGCCTTTATGAAGAAGCTGAAACTGATCGCCATCGAGACCCACGTTGCGGACGCGCGCTCGTGCTGCCTGCACCCCGCCAGCAGCACGCACCGTCAGCTGACCGACGAGGAACTTGTCGCGTGCGGGATCGGCGCCGATCTGGTGCGCCTTTCCTGCGGTCTTGAAAACGCCGACGACCTGATCGCCGACGTTGCCCAGGCCCTTGCCGATTAAAAATCATCACACCGGAGAATACCATGCCGATCAAATTGCCCGACGACCTGCCGGCCGTCAAAACACTTGAAAAAGAGAATATTTTCGTTATGACCGATACCCGCGCCATCACGCAGGATATCCGGCCGCTCAAGATCCTGGTACTGAACCTGATGCCCAAAAAGACCGAGACCGAGACGCAGTTTTCGCGTCTTTTGGGCAATTCGCCCCTGCAGGTCGAACTGGAACTGATGCACACCACCTCGCACATCCCCACCCATGTGTCGGAAGAGTATCTGCTGGCCTTTTACAAGACCTTTGACGAAGTGAAGGACCGCAAGTTCGACGGTATGATCATCACCGGGGCGCCGGTCGAAAAACTGGCGTTCGAGGACGTGGAATACTGGGACGAACTGTGCGAGATCATGGAGTGGAGCAAGACCCACGTGCACAGCACCCTGCACGTCTGCTGGGGCGCCCAGGCGGGGCTTTACTACCACTACGGGCTGGAAAAGTACGACCTGCCGCAGAAACTATTCGGTCTGTACCGCACGCACGCGGATTACAAGCAGTCGATCTTGCTGCGCGGCTTCGACGACGAGTTCTGGGTGCCGCAGTCCCGTTACACGGGCGTGCACCGCGCCGCGATCGAACAGGTGCCGGAGTTGAAGATCCTCGCCTCTTCGCCCGAGACGGGCGTGTATATCGTGACGACGGACGGCGGGCGGCAGATCTTTGTCACCGGCCACTCGGAGTACGACGCCGACACGCTCAAAAACGAGTATCTGCGCGACCGTGCGGCGGGGCTTGACACCGCCGTACCCGTTCACTACTTCCCGCAGGACGACCCGACGCGCGAACCCCTGGTCAACTGGCGCGGGCATGCGCACCTGCTGTACGCCAACTGGCTCAACTACTTCGTCTATCAGACGACCCCGTACGATATCGAGACCATCCGCTGACGCAGCGGTCTCGTTTCAGATATACGTTCACCATTTCCCCGATATCCCCATTTTCAAGGAGGTAAGGACAATGTCACGTACATCCACCACCCGCATTTTCGGCCGCAAACTGCTTGCCATGCTCGCGGCGCTCTGCCTGCTTGTGACGGCGTTCCCGGTCGTCAGTTTTGCAAGTCTGAACACACACACGTATCCGGAGTACGGGCTGAAGTACCAAGAGGAACAAACGCCGTATTTGGATGTGTTGGACGAAAACAATTCCTATCTGGACGAGGGCAGCGATTACACGGTGCTTTTCGGCCTTTCCGCGGACGCCTGCAACCAGACGCGCGAGCAATTTGCCCAAACCGTGGCCGCCCTTCCCGAGGGTCCCGTCACGATCTACTACACGGTCATCGGCATCGGCTCGTACGACGGTCAGACGCAGAGCGACAGTTTCACGACCTTTGTTGCCAAGCATAACGTCCGCAACCTCGGCGCCACGAACCAGGTCGTTTTGGTCGGCGACGGCACCTTCAACGAGCCGCTTCTGATCGACATCTTCACCGCCGGACCGCCCACCGGCGACATTGTGTACGGCTCGACGAGCGGTTCGTACACCATGACATACGACCAGGCCAAGACCTACCTCGCCGGTCTGAACAAGGGCACCTATACGCTCTATTACAAGTTCACCGGTACGGGCGAGTTTGCCGGCACCACTTTTGAAGGCGATATCACCATTCAGATCTCGGATATCAAAGTTGTAGACCGGACCGTGCACAACCAGAACGCCGTTCCCTACGCCGGAACCTTCCCGGGCGTTGACCTGTATGACCTCGGGCACAGTTGTGCGCCGACCGGCACCACCTTGTACGGACTGGGTCCCGACGAGTGCACCATGTCCTATTCCGACATGACCGCCTACCTTGCCGATGCGAATCCCGGCGACCAATTCTATATCTCATACGTCTTTACGGGCTCCGGCACGTACAGCGACGTCCATCTGCAAGGCGACTTAAGCGTCGCGGTTTCCGACGGCGTTACGTCCGACCCCGAAATGTGGGACCACACCTCGCTGCTTCAAACCGTCCGTATCGGCGACGGCTCGTTTGACCCCGTCGCCATTTCCGTTTGGATGGAGACGGAGCCGAGCCACTGGACCGAGGTCGAACTGACGAGTGGCCGCGGCGTTACGCTTTACGGCTCGACGGCCGACAACTGCAACATGAGCTATGAACAGGCCGTGCAGTTGCTTGCGAGCCAGCCCGAAGGCACGCGCTACAAGCTCTATTACACCTTTACCGGCGAAAATGAATACGCCCCCTACACCGCTTCGGGTGCGATCTACGCTTGTATTTCGAAATTCTCGTTTAATAACGAAACCAATTATTACCAGACCGTACTGGAAGGCGTCGGCGATTTCCGGGAGCCGTCCTTGTGGGAGCGGTATCTCTATGAATACGCCACCGGCACCTTTGCTTACGGCACAAGCCGCAACGCCTGCACCATGACGTACGAACAGGCCAAGACGTACCTGGCAGGGCTTTCGAACAACACCAGTCAGGAGCTTTGGTTCACCTTCACCGGCACCGATAAGTTTGAAGGCGCGACCTATTCCGACCGTTTGTGGATCTCGATCTCCGACGTTCTGTATGAAGACCGCACCGAGTCCCACCAGAACGTGAAGCCCGGCATCGGCACCTTCCAGGAGCCGATCATCTACGACCAGGGTCACAAACAGCTCGCCGTCGGTACCTTCACCTACGGCGACGAAGGGTGGACGTACGAGCAGATGGTCGCGTACCTCGCCACGCTGGAAGCGGGCGAGAACTACCAGTTCTCTTACCACTTCAACGGCACGGGGATCTACTACGGGCACGACTGGGGCGGCTGGATGTATATCTACCTCACCGACAGCGTCACCACCGACCGGCTGGAAGACTGGACCGAACTCAAACAGTATGTGAAAACCGGCGAAGGAAACTTCCCCGGCGCGGTCTTCGGCGGTCAGCCCGACCCGTACTACTATTCGTGGCGCGAAGTCGAGGCAAGTGACGGCACACTGCTGTACGGCACCTCCGACGGTTCGTACACCATGACGTACGAACAGACGGCGACCTACCTCGCGGGGCTTCCCGCCGGCACGACGCTGAATATTTACTATTCGTTCACCGGCACGGGCGACTTTGACGGACAGAGCGGCTCGGGCAAACTGACCGTAAAGGTCTGCGACTACAACCTGCAGATCGGCTACCGCAACTACACCATCGCAGAGGGCACGGGCGCCTTTGACGAGCCCATACCTGATGACGCTTTCGGCAGCGGCGTCACGGTCACCGGCAGTTTTGCCTACGGCACCGAACGCGGCACCTATGATATGACGTACGCGCAGGCAGAGGCCTATCTTGCCGCACAGGGTTGCGGCGGCCATACCCTCTTCTGCCAATTCACGGGAACCGGCGACGTTGCCGGCGAAACCGCTGAAGGCGAACTGTATTTCGAGATTGTTGACTGTCTGATCGTTGACCAAACCGACACGTCGCAGACCGTCAAGCCCGGCGACGGCACCTTCACCGGCGCCGCCGTGTATGACGAAATCGCCCAAAGCGCCCCCACCTTCGCGGTCGCTTACGGCACCGATTGGGGCGCGGGCACAATGACCTACGAGCAGGCGGTCGCCTATCTCGCGGCCCAGCCCGAAGGCGCCATCGTTGAGCTCTATTATGAAATCAGCGGTACCGGCTCGTACACCGGTAAGATCGACGTGAACGACTGGATCAAAGTCGTAGTCACCAACAAAGTAACGACCGACCGCCTTTCGGATGATACCGAACCCTTCCAGACCGTCAGGACAGGTTCCACCGATTTTTACGGCGCCAACGTTTGGAAAACCGACACGTGGACCCAGGTCAGCAACACCGACGCTTACGGCACCACGCTGTACGGTACTGCCCCGGATAACCTGACGATGACCTACAGCGAAGCGGTCGCCTACGTCGCCGCCCTGCCCGACCGGAGTGAAGTGACGCTTTACTACGGCTATACCGGCACGGGTGACCTGGAAGGCGAAAGCGCCACGGGTCAGATCGACGTTACCGTCGCGTCCATTATTCTGACGGTGCCGGATTGGAACGACTTGAACCAGCACGTCAAGACCGGCGTGGGCGAATTCCGCGACCCGACCGTGACCGATTATGACGACACGAACATCGTGCTGACGGGCTCCTATCTCTACGGTCTGTCGCACAACTCCTGCACGATGACCTACGCCGAGATGGTCGCACATCTCGCGACCCTGAGCAATTACACCAACGTTTCGGTTTGGTTCACCTTCACCGCCGATTCGACCGGCTACGTCGGACGGAAACTGACAGAGAAGATCGACGTCGAAGTGAACGACTACTATCTGAAGAGCGACGTTGTCTATGACCAGAGAGTATTGTATGGAGACGGCACTTTCAACGGCGTCAAAATGACCGATTTGTTCACCAACCAGCCCCCCACCGGCGAGATCCGCTACGGCACGTCAAGCGGTTCGTATACCATGACGTACGAACAGACAAAAGCGTACCTTGCCACGCTCCCCGCCGGCACGTCGCTGGATCTCTACTGGCAGTTTGAGGGCAGCGGCATCTACACCACCACCTGGACCAGCTCCTTTACCGTTACCATCACCGAAGCGCGCTCGATGGCGGACGTGTCGGTCTCTTACAGCAACACCGACCGTTATCCCAACGAGTACATCTATACCGGCTCGGCCATTGTTCCGTACGTCTATCTGAACTACAACGGCGATTATATGACCGAAGGCGTTGACTACACCGTCACCTTCTCCGACAACGTGAACGTCGGCACCGCCACCGCCGTATTCCAGGGCATGGGCGTTTACACCGGCTCGCTGACGAGCAACTTCGTCATCTATGAGCGCTCGCCGATTACCGGCGCCGCCGTTAACGGCGCAAACCTGACCGTTGCCGCCGGCGACACGCCCTTCTTCAGCGGGGAAAGTACCGAGTATTACAAATACGAACTTGTCGGCGAGGGTTACGAGAGCGCTGACGGCACCGTCGGTGTTTTCGGCGGGCGGTATTCCGGCGTTGACGAGACGTACTGCAGCGCGCATTACACGTCGCGCCTGACCGCCTTTGAAAGCAATACCAACTACTATTACGTGGCGGTCTTCCGTCCGTATAACCAGTCTGAAAACTGCTTCTCGGCCACGGGCGACACGACGGTCAACATCAACGGCACCGATTACACGTACAACGACGGGTCCGCGATCTTCTCGATGGACGGCGACGACCTGACCGTCAAGATCCCGCTGACGCTTATCGCCGCAAACGACCCCTCGAGGCACACCGTGGTCTTCACCGACGCGCAGAACAACGTTCTCAGAACCATTCACGTCGCGGACGGCACCCTGTTCGGCGACCTTCTGAAGCCCGACTTCCCGAATTCGTACGGCTATAACAGCGACGGCACCTATTACTACTACGGCTGGCAGCAGAACGGCACCGTCATCGGAGACGACACGGCCATCACCGCCGACCTGACGGTTACTTACGCGCGCGAGTACCTTGTGCCCATTTCCGCCGTCAGCGGCGGACTGGACGTCGCGCCGATCACCGAGGAGCGCGTCATCCGCAACGTGCCGACGGGCCTGACGGTGGCCGAAATACGTGCCATGCTGCAGAACGACCCCTCGTCGCTGACCTTCACCCAGTACGATGAAAACGAGGGGAGTTGGAAGACGCTGAGCGACAGCGATCACGTCGGCACCGGCACTTACGTGGAAGTCCGCAGTATGTACGACGACTCGTATTTGAGCGAATACGCCCTGGTCGTCAGCGGCGACGTAACCGGCGACGGTCTTGTCAATGCGGACGATTACAACGAACTGAAAACCCTTATTCTTGAAAACACCACCTGCTATTTCTACACCCGATCCGCATATGTGCCTTACGAATACGGCGTCGACTTTAACGGTGACGGATACCTTGACGTACTGGACCTGAGAGAGATGAAACGCCTGCTTGCGTAACGGCAAAAAGCACAGAAAACACAACAAAGAACGCCCTGTCATCCGGCAGGGCGTTCTTTTTATGTCTATTCGTTTATGACAATGGGAAAGTGACGCGGAAAAGCGTGCCGATTTCCGGCGTGCTCTCGCAGGCGATCGTACCGTTCATGGCTTCGGTCATCTGCTTGGCGATGGCAAGGCCGAGCCCGTGCCCCCCGGTCTGACCGCGGGATTTGTCGCTGCGGTAAAAGCGCTCGAAAAGATGCGGCAAATCGTCGGGCGAAACCGAAAGACCGTAGTTCTGCACCTCCAGCACGGCGTGCTTTTTGTCGGCCCTGAGCGCGACGCGAATACGCCCGCCTTCGGGCTCATATTTCAAGGCATTGTCGATCAGCCCGGAGCACACGCGCTGCAGGTACTCCGCCGATCCGTCCACAAAAACGCCGTCGTCGATCGATTCGTCAAGAGCGACGCCCTTGTCATAGGCGACCGACTCCATCTGCAGCACCGCTTTGGTGGCGATGGACGAAAAATCGATTCGGACAAGTTCGAGCGATTTCTCTTGAATCTGCTCGACAGACGAGAGGGTGAGCATCTCGTTGATCATGCCCTGCATATTGCGGGCGGCGTCCTCGACGCTCTCGACCCACTGCATCTGCTCAGCGACGGTACTGTCGGGGTTTTCGCGCAGGATGCTGCTGTCGGCAAGGATGACGGTCAGCGGGGTTTTCAGATCGTGCGAGGCGTCGGCGACAAACTGCCGCTCGCGGGCGATGCTCTCTTCCAGCGGGCGCGCCGCAAATTTTGAAAGACGGAAGGTGACGACGAAAAACAGGAGCAGGGCGGCCAAAAACGCCAGCGCCAGCAGCAGGCAGACCTGCAGCACCGACCGGGTGAGCGAGGCCGCAGGGGTGACGGCGATCTTCCAGTTGGTGCCGACGGCCGCCTTGCAGTAGAGCAGACCCTCGCCCGACAGTTTGCCGTACGTCGCGCCGTCGGCGGCGATCTGCCGCGCCGCGGTTTCGAGATCGGCGGTAAGACCCCCGTCGGCAACGACGGTCACGGAATCGGCCGCCGTATCGTAAAAGACGACGGCGATATCCGCATCGGCGTCGAGCGGAAGGCGGTCCTCAAACGCGCCGCGTTTGCCGTTGTCGGACGGTTCGGGCAGCGTTTCGCCCTCGGGCAGGGCGCCATTCGCGTTCTCGTCACGACTGTCAGCGCCGCCGAAAAACTCGCGGCGGTTGCCGAGCGGTTTGAGCACCTGCTCCATCGTGAAGCGCAGTTGGCGCTCGTTGTCGCGCGCCAGATACACGCCCAGCGATACGAAAACGACAAGCAGCACCGCCGTCAGCAGCGACATGGTAATCAGCACAAAGCGTTTGCGGTAGGCGGTCATGCTTCCACCTCCAGCCGGTAGCCCAGGCGCTGTATATTTTTAATGGAAACGCGCGAGCCGAGGTATTTCAGTTTTTTGCGCAAAAAGGAGATATACGCTTCGACGTTGTTGTCGGTCGCTTCGCTGTCAACGCCCCATACCTTATTGATCAACTGCTCTTTGGTGAGCGTCTGGGCGGGGTTTTGCAGCAGCAGTTTCGCAACGTCGAATTCTTTTTTGCTCAACTGCACGGAATTGTCGCCGCAGCACAGTTCCGCGCTTGCAAGATCCAGTTTCAGATCGGCGAAGGTCACCTGCTCGACGGCGATCTCGCCCGTGCGGCGCGTCAAAGCCGCGACGCGCGCCAGCAGTTCGTCGGTATCAAAGGGTTTGGTCATATAATCGTCGGCGCCGGAGCGCAGACCCGTGACCTTGTCGGCCACGGCGGTGCGGGCCGTCAGCATCAGGATAGGCGTGTTGAGCCCCGCACGGCGCAGGACGTGCAGGACCTCGAACCCGTCGAGTTTGGGGAGCATCACGTCGAGAATGATCAGGTCGTACGCAAAGCCCTCGGCGTAATCCACCGCCGAGACGCCGTCGTGCACCTCGTCGACGATCCAGCCGTCTTTTGTCAAAATTTGGTTCAGCGCCTTGGCGAGCGGCAGCTCATCCTCCACAATCAAAACGTTCATAGCGCACCTCCGTTGCTTTTATTATAATCGGAAAAGCATTGTTTTGCAATTCTTATCTTTCGGACCCGTACCTTATTATAACGGCGGTCCTTAAAAAAAACTGAAAAAACTTTTTTGCAGTTTTCAGCGGCGTTTCAGCACGGCGAGTAGAATGAAAGACAGAAAAAGGAACACGGCCGCGGGCCGTACGCACCAACAGACACGCGACGCCCGCCGTGTTCCCGATTCTGCCGAACGAAAACAACCGCCGCTTTCGGCGCCGCCTTATAAAAAATGAAAACGTTTTGCGATTTCAGCAGGTTTTCAGAACGGCGGCTATACTGAAGCGAACCAACGAAAAGGAGGGAACGAAAATGGCAGCCAAAAAACAGGACGTCGTCATTTTCAAGCGGGTGGAAAAGAAATACCTGCTGACCCCCGCCGAGTACCGCCGTCTGACGGATCTCATCGCCGACCGCCTGCGGCCGGACGAATACGGCGAGAGCACGGTCTGCTCGCTCTACCTGGACACCCCGACACACCGCCTGGTGCGCGACTCGCTGGACGCGAAAACCGACGGCCGGGCTTATAAAGAAAAACTGCGCATCCGCAGTTACGGCACCCCCGACAGGGACAGCAAAGTCTTTTTTGAAATCAAAAAGAAATACGAAGGCGTCGTTTACAAGCGCCGCGTGAGCATGACGCTGAGCGAAGCGGAGCAATATGTGCGCTACCGCCTGAAGCCGAAAGAGTCGCAGATCATGAACGAGATCGACTGGTCGATGCACCATTACGGCTGTGTGCGCCCCGCGATGCTGATCGCCTATGAGCGGCGCGCCTTCGTCGGCAAAGAGGACGACACCCTGCGCGTGACCTTTGACCGCAACCTGCGGTACCGCGAAACAAACCTCGCGCTCGAGAGCGGTTCCGGCGGAACGCCGCTGCTCCCGGATGGCCACGTACTGATGGAGATCAAGACCGCCGGCGCCATGCCGCTGTGGCTTGCCGGGGCGCTGGACGTACTGGCCGTCTTCCCGGACTCATTCTCAAAATACGGCGCGGCCTACCGCGAAACGCTGACCGAACACGACACCGACGATCCACGAAAGGAGCTTCACTATGCTTGACGTTTTCACTTCCATCCTGCCGAGCACCGGCATTACCCTCACCTCATTTTTACTTTGCTTCGCGGCGGCGTTCGCGTGCGGCGTGATCACGATGTTCGCCGCCGGCTTCCGCGCAAATCTCTCAAAAGGTTTCAAAACCTCGCTGGTGATCCTGCCCGCCGTCGTGGCCACGGTCATTATGATGGTCAACGGCAACGTGGGAACCGGCATCGCGGTGGCGGGCGCGTTCGCGCTGGTGCGCTTCCGCTCGGTACCCGGCAAGGCAAAGGACATCGTCAGCATTTTCCTCGCTATGACGGCCGGTCTTGCCTGCGCCGCCGGCTACGTCGGGATCGCCCTGCTGTTCACGGTCATCACCGCGGGCGTGCTGTTCCTGCTCGCATGGCTGCCCCTGTCGGGCGCAAAAGAACAGGAGCTGCGCATCACGATCCCCGAATCGCTGCACTATGCGGACGAGTTCAACGACCTGTTTGAGGAATACACCAAAAAGCACCGTCTGGTGACGGTCAAGACCGCCAATATGGGGAGTTTATACAAACTGCTCTATGCGATCGAACTGAAAGACGAAACCAAAACCCAGGAATTTATCGACAAACTGCGCTGCCGCAACGGCAATCTTGAAATCGCCGTATCGGAGGGCGCCGAAAGGAGCGACGAACTATGAAAACCACCCCCGACAACCGCAAGAAACGGTTGGGAGCGACGGCGGCCGTGCTCGGGCTCTGCCTGATCCTCACCGGCTGCACCGCTCATAAAACCACCAACGAAACCACTTCAACACAATCGCAAACCGCCGCGGAAACCGGCGCGGTCATCGACGATCTTGACACCGCAGACGTCAGCGGCATGGACTTCGCCATCAGCGACAACGACGCCGACGCGACCTACAGCGAAGCGGGCGCGACGCTCATCACCCTCTCCGGCAGCGGCGCCACGGTAAACGGCAACGGCGCCACCATCAGCGACGCCGTGTTGACCATCAGCAAAGAGGGCACCTATATCCTCAGCGGCTCCGCCAACGATCTGCAGATCACGGTCGACGCGGACGGCGCGAACGTCAAACTGGTACTGAAAGGCGCGACGGTCGCCAACTCGAACGGCCCGGCGCTGTACGTCAAGGCGGCCGACAACGTGCGCATCACCCTCGCGGACGGCACCGAAAACGCGTTGTCGGACGGCTCGTCCTACACGCTGACGGACGGCGATACCGAAATCGACGCCACAATTTTCAGCAAAGACGACCTTGCCATCAACGGCAGCGGCTCGCTGACCGTGACGGGCAACTATAAACACGGCATCGTCGGCAAAGACGAC
>CADBON010000195.1 GCA_902796315.1 Oscillospiraceae bacterium
ACAGTCGGCGACGATGCGCAGCCACAGCGCGTTTTTGGCGCCGCCGCCGCAGATGGCGGAGGTCGTGACGTTCACGCCGAGGGAGCGGATGATCTCGAGATTCTGCTTGAGGGCAAACGCCACGCCCTCGAGCACGGCAAGCGACATCTCGTCGGCGGTGGTGTTCATGGACATCCCGTAAAACATCGCTTTGGCCTGCGGATCGTTGATGGGCGAGCGTTCGCCCATCAGATACGGCAGGAACAGCACTTCGTTTTTGCCGAGCCAGCGCTCCGCGCCGGAAAAATCGTAGTCGGCGCCGAGCACGGTCTTGCGCCACCACTTCTGACACGAGGCGGCGGAGAGGATGCAGGCGAGATAATGGTACGCGCCGCTTGCCGAGCAGAACGCGTGAATGGCGCTGTGCTCGTCGTAGCGGTGTTCTTTCGTTTCCACAAAAATCGTGCCGGAGGTGCCGAGCGACAGATTGCAATCGCCATCGCGAACGGCGCCCGTACCGACGGCCGAGCACGCGTTATCGCCGCCGCCGATGACGACCGCGACGCCGTCCGGCAGGCCGAGTTCCGCGGCGAGCGCGGGCAGAAGCGTGCCGATCACCTCGCGGCTCTCGTGCACGGCGGGCAGCACGCTCTCGTCAATGCCGAGCAGGTCGAGCATAGGCCGTGACCAGCAGCGGTTGCGCACGTCAAAATACAGCGTGCCCGAAGCGTCGCTGACGTCGGTGGCGAAAACGCCCGTGAAGCGATAGGCAAGGTAATCTTTCGGGAGCATGATCTTGACCGCTTGGGAAAAAATCTGCGGCTCGTGCTTGCGGACCCACATCAGTTTGGGCGCGGTAAAGCCCGCGAAAGCGATATTGCCCGTGTTGCGAAGCAGAAAACTTTCGCCGACCTCGCCGTTGAGGGTCGCGACCTCGTCGACGGAGCGGCCGTCGTTCCACAGGATGGCGGGGCGCAGACTTTCATCGTTGCGGTCGAGCATCACAAGGCCGTGCATCTGCCCCGAAAACGCCAACGCGCGAACGGTGGCGGGCTCGGTGCCCGCGATGAGTTCTTTGAGGGCGTCAACGGTGCGGGAATACCAGTCGAGCGGCTCCTGCTCCGACCAGCCGGTCTGCGGATACTGCACGGGATAGTCGCGGCTGACGCTTTTTTCGATGCCGTTTTCGCCGATGAGCAGCGTTTTGACGGACGAAGTACCGAGGTCGATGCCGATATAGCGGTCCATCTTATTCCCCCTCCTTTTGCAGGGTCAGCGTGACGGGGCGGCGCATGGCGTCGCGGCTGTCGAAACCGATATAGAACGTGTAGCCGTCCTCCAGATACCACGCTTTCGCGTTCTCGTCATAGAATTTCAGATCGTCTTTGAAAATCTGCAGTTTCACGCTTTTTTCCTCGCCCGGTTCCAGAACCTGCTTGGAAAATCCCTTGAGCAGTTTCACGGGATGGTCGCCGCCGACGGCGCCCGCATAGACCTGCACCACGGCTTTGCCCGCGACGGGGCCCGTGTTTTTGACCCGCACGGCAACGGTCACGGTATCGCCGCGCTCTTTTACCACGGGGTCGGCCAGTTCAAAGGTCGTGTACGACAGACCGAAACCGAACGGATAGGCGGGCTCTTTACCCTCTTTGTCAAGCAGCGTGTACCCGTGATAGTAGCCGTACTCGATATCGTCCCGCCGGTCGCCCGGGAAGAGGAAGGGCGGGTAATCGTTCTCGTCCTTCGCCATGGTAAACGGCAGGTGGCCGCTGGGATTCACGTCGCCGAAGAGAATGGCGGCAAGGGCGTTTCCGCCCTCCATACCGCAGTAAAAACTTTCAAGCACGGCGCGGACGCGGTCCTTCCACTCCTCGATAATATACGCGCTGCCGCCGATGATATTGACGATCACGTTGTCGCAGCTTGCGCAGATGCGGCGGATGAGCGCGACCTCGGCTTTCGGGATGCGCAGCGAATAGCGGTCGCCGCCGCTGCTGTTTTCCTGCACGTTGTCGTTGCGGCTGAAATTGGCGAGGTTTTCACCCTCTTGCTTATAATCGCTTCCCACGCAGACCACGACGGCGTCGCAGGCGCGGATCTTCTCCATTTTGCTCTCGGGGTTGAGCCCTTCCGCCAGCACGACGTTCTGTTTGCCGACAAGGTTGCAAAGGCCGCGGTAGGGCGTGACGTTATAGGGGCCGTTGACCGAACTGCTGCCGTGGTCGCCGACGTTCATCTTGTCGGCGTAACGGCCGACGATCGCCACCTTGCAGCCCTTTTTGAGCGGCAGGATGCCGTCGTTTTTGAGCAGTACCGTCCCCTCTTCGGCGGCACGGCGGGCAAGGCGGGTATGCTCGGCGGACGCGCAGACCGACTTCGGCGTGGGTTTGGCACGCGGGGTGATCTTGATCAGGCCCGCCAAAATATGCTCGACGGCGTTGTCGATATCGCTCTCGGCGATCTTGCCCTGTTTGAGATAGGTCTTGAGGAAGAGGTATTTGCGCGTCTGGGGCATCTCGATATCAAGACCCGCTTTCAGCGCTTTGGCGCCGTCGTAAACGCCCATCAGAAAATCCGAAATCGTAAAGCCCTGAAACCCCCACTGACCGCGCAGTACGTCGGTCAGCAGGTAGCGGCTTTCACAGCAGTGGTCGCCGCGCACCAGGTTGTAGGCGCCCATGATGGACATGGCGCCCGCGTCCACACACTTGCGAAAATGGGGCAGGTACACCTCCTGCAGGGTCTTTTCGTCGACGTGCACGTCCACGGAAAAGCGCAGATTTTCAATACTGTTGCAGGCGTAGTGCTTGGGGCAGGCGATCACGCCCTTTTCCTGCACGGCCTTTGTCAGCGCGGCGCCCATCTGACCCAGCAGGAAGGGATCCTCGCCGTAACTTTCCTGCGCGCGGCCCCAACGGGGATTGCGCAGCAAGTTGATGCAGATGCCCGCGAAGTAGTTGCCGCCGAGGGCAAGCACCTCTTCCGCCTCGGCAAGGCCGATGCTGTACTCGAGGCCGGGGTCAAACGACGCGGCGCGCGCCATCGGCACGGGGAAGCAGGTGGCGCTGCCCATCACCACGCCGCGCGGGCCGTCGGAAAACGCCACGGGCGGGACGCCCAGGCGCTTAACGCCGCGCGTCATGCAGGGGCGGTAATTGTATTTGCGCCCCTTGGTCAGCAGGTCGAACCCGTTGCGGGCAAAAAAGCCGCTGCCGGAGAGCATGCCGATCTTTTCATTCAAGGTCATTTCGGCACGCAGTTCCGCGCATACTTTGCGCAGCGTACCGGGGTTGGGGGCGGCGAAATACGCGCCCGCGGCGGTTTGAAAATCCATACAGCACCTCCGTGCGGTCAAATCAAATACGCTTTATACTTTTCGAGCAGCGAGAGTTCCGCGGTGACGTCCAGCAGCAGCCCGTCGGCGGTGTACTCCTCGGAATGAACGACGCCGCTGCCGCGAACCTGTGCGGCGGCGGAGCCAAGCGCGAACGGAAACAGAAACCGCACCCGTCGGCGGGACGGCGGCAGCGCCGCGGCTACCTTTTGCAGAAGGTCGGGCAGCCCTTCGCCCGTTTTGGCGGAAACGCGCACCCAGTTCGACACCATCGGCAGCAGGTTATCGGTAACGACGTCGCACTTGTTGAGCACGGTGATAACGGGTTTGTCGCCGCAGCCGAGTTCGGTCAGCAGGTCGGTGGTGACGCGGCACTGCTCGGCGCACTCGGGGTCGGCGGCGTCACAGACGTTCAGCACAACGTCGGCCGTCACGGCCTCGTCCAGAGTGGATTTGAAGGCCTCGACCAGTTTATGGGGCAGGCGGCGAATGAAACCAACGGTATCGATCAGCAGCACCTGCGCGCCGTCGGGCAGCGTCAACGCACGCGCCGTCGGGTCGAGCGTGGCGAAGAGTTTGTTTTCGGACAGCACACCCGCGTCGGTCAGGGCGTTCATCAGCGTGGATTTGCCGGCGTTGGTGTACCCCACCAGCGCCACGGTCTGCACGCCGTCTTTTTTGCGGCGTTCGCGGTAGCGGGTGCGGCGCGCTTCCAGCGCGTCAAGTTCTTTTTGCAGGGCGGTGATGCGGCGGCGGATGTGACGGCGGTCGCTTTCGAGTTTGCTTTCGCCGGGGCCGCGGGTGCCGATGCCGCCGCCCAAACGCGACAGAGCCGTGCCCTTGCCGCCCAGGCGCGGCAGGGCATATTGCAGCTGCGCCAGTTCCACCTGCACCTTGCCCTCGCCTGAGAGGGCGCGCTGGGCAAAAATATCGAGAATGAGCGTGGTGCGGTCGACGACGCGCACGTCGCCGACGTTCTCCAGATTCTTTTGCTGGGCGGGGCTGAGTTCGCCGTCGGCGATGATGAGATCCGGCTCGAGCGACCTGCACAGATCGGTCAGTTCCTCGATTTTGCCGCGGCCGAGATACAGCCCCGGGTCGGGCGCTTCGCGGCGCTGCAGCACTTCGGCCACAACTTCGGCTCCCGCCGTTTCGGCAAGGCGGGCCAGTTCCGCCAGCGACGATTCGGCGTCATATTCGCCGGTGTCGACGCCGATCAGAACGGCGCGCTCGGTTTCGGTTGTGTTTTCGTGTAATTCCATAAACCTCTTTAAGAAAGGACCGTGAAGGCAGCCTTCACGGTCCGGGACTTGTGTCGCAACGGCCTTACTTGCTGATCAGGCCGATAATTTTGTTGATCAATTCGGCCATGACGCCGAAGATGAAATACACCAGTTTGGAGGGGAAGACGTCTTCCTTGAGTTCCAGCTCGGTAGCGCCGATAACGTAATCAACGGCCTTGACGTCGGTCTCGCCGGTGTCGACCCACTCGCCGGCGTCGGCGTCAAAGGTCTCTTGATTAAAGACGACGGTCAAGGTGTAGTTGCCGAACTTACGCTGTGTATAGCGCACGTCATAGACACCGTCGGCAAATTCGCCGCGGGTTTCTTTGTCCACTTCCCACGAGACGGGAACGTAACGGGTGTCGCCCGCTTCGGGGAGCACGTTATCCAGACCGTCGCCGACGGCGGTGAAGGTGACGGTGCGGGTCTGGGGATACTCCTCATGTACACCGACAATCGCGTTTTTGGCGGGGTCGGCGGTATAGGCGGCCGCGCCGACAACGGCGAAAATACCGGTCAGCATGAGCACGCTTAACAGCACTGCTAAAATCTTCTTCATGGGATAATGCCTCCATTCGATATCGTTGCGAGTCTATATTACCATTATTCACAAGAAAATTCAAGGGGGAATGTGAAATTTCTTACCAAACGCATCTTTGCGAAAAATCTCAAAAGCACTTGCTTTATAATAGAAAACTGCTATAATAGTAGTGTTATGTTAAATTGGGAATATATCCGTTTTTCCCACTTCCCGATAAGGTCGTGATTGATTTGAAAATTATCGTCGTCGGCATCGGCAAAGTCGGCCAGACGGTGGCGGAACAACTGGCGCTGGAGGAGCACGACGTTACGGTCGTCGACACCGATCCGGACGCCGTCAACGACGCCGTGCAGAGCGCAGACGTGATCGGCGTGATCGGCAACGGCGCGGTGCAGCGCACCCTGCAGGAAGCCGGCGTTGCAGACTGCGACCTGGTGATCGCCCTGACCGGCAGTGACGAAGTGAACCTGCTGTGCTGCCTGATGGCGCAGAAGACGGGCGGCGCGCGCACCATTGCGCGCATCCGCAACCCCGAGTACACCGGTCAGATCGGTCTGATCCAGGATTCGCTCGGTTTGGCCAGGGCCATCAACCCCGAAAAAGAGGCGGCGGCTGAAATTCAGCGCATCCTCAAAATGCCCGTCGCCCGCAACGCCGATATGTTCAGCATGGGCAAGGTCGAACTGATCAGTTTCATCGTGGACGAAAACTGCCTGCTGTGCGGCAAGTCGCTGAGCGAATCGTTCGCCCATATCAAGGCACGGGCGTTGTTGTGCGCGGTGGAGCGCGGCAGTGAACTGACCATCCCCGACGGCAATTTCGTCGTGCAGAAGGGCGACGTTGCCGCGGTGCTGATCCCCACGGCCGAGGTGCCGGACTTCTTCCGGCAGATCGGGTTCCGCACCAGCAACGTGCGCAACATCATGATCATCGGCGGCGGCAAGATCGCCTATTACCTTGTCAAGAGCCTGCTGCGGCTGAACGTGAGCGTGACCATCATCGAGCGCAACCGCGAGATCGCCGAAAAACTGAGTCTGGAGTTCCCGAAAGCCAACATCATCCACGGCGACGGCACCAACCGTTCGCTGCTGTTGGAAGAGGGGCTGACGCACATGGACGCCCTGTGTTCGCTGACGGGTATCGATGAAGAGAACATCGTGCTTTCGCTGTTTGCCAAGAGCGTAGCGCCGCAGGTCAAGACCGTCACCAAGGTCAACCGCACCGCGTTCCAGGAAGTGATCCGCGCCATCGACGTGGGCAGCGTCGTCTACCCGAAATACACCACCGCCAACCTGATTCTGCAATACGTTCGCGCCAATAGCAAACGCGGCGGGAACGGCGGCGACGTACAGAAGCTTGCGCGCATCATCAACAACCGGGCCGAGGCCATTGAGTTTTCCGTCGCAGAAGGCAGCCGCGTCATCGGCAAAACGCTCACCGACCTTGAACTCAAGAAAGGCATTTTGATCGGCAGCATTATCCGCGACGGCAAGGCCTTTATTCCGCGCGGTTCGGACGCGATACATGCCGGCGATTCGGTCATCGTGGTAACGATCACACAGCGCCTGACCGAGATCGACGACATTTTGAAGGACTGACGACATGAACAAACGCATGATTGCACGAACCCTCGGGTTCATTCTGCTGGCGGAGGCGGCGCTGCTTCTGCTGCCGGTCTTTACGGCGCTCTATTACCAGGCGCGCTTCCCCTCCGAGGACAACGTGCTGTTTGAATACCTGGCGACGGCCGGCATCGCCGCCGCTTTCGGATTGATCCTGATTTCGGTGCGGCCGAAAGACAAGACGATTTACGCCCGCGACGGCTTTGCCATCGTATCGCTGGGGTGGATCGTGATGAGTCTTGTCGGCGCGATACCGTTTACCATTACCGGCGAGATCCCCAACTATCTGGACGCGCTGTTTGAGATCGTGTCCGGCTTTACGACCACCGGCGCGAGCATTCTGTCCACGAACGGCGGCGGCGCGCCCGGCGATCTGTCCGCCTTATCGCACGCGTCGCTTTTGTGGCGCAGTTTTTCACACTGGCTGGGCGGTATGGGCGTGCTGGTGTTCCTGATGGCGGTGCTGCCCCTTGCGGGCGGCGGCGGCGACATCCACCTGATGCGCGCCGAAAGCCCCGGTCCCGACGTCGGCAAACTGGTGCCCAAATCCAATCAGAGCGCCCGCATCCTGTACCTGATCTATACCGGCCTGACGTTGACGGAAATTTTGCTTCTGTATATCGGTCACCATTGCGGCACCGATCCCAACATGGATTTTTTCACAAGCGTGTGTCTGTCGTTCGGCACCGCCGGTACGGGCGGTTTCGCGACCAGAGTCAGCGGTTTTGCGGATTACAGCCATTACAGCCAGACCGTGATCGCCGTCTTTATGATGCTGTTCGGCATCAATTTCAGCATCTATTACCTGCTGCTGTGCAAGAGATTTAAAGACGCGTTCCGCGACGAGGAGCTGCGCATCTATCTCGGCGTGCTCGGCATAGCCGTCGCGCTGGTCACGATCAACACCTTCAAGACGGCGTTTACGAGTTTCGGCGACGCCCTGCACCACGCCTTTTTCCAGGTGACCTCTGTGATCACGACCACCGGTTTCTCGACCGTGGACTTTAACCAGTGGCCGAATTTCAGCCGCGTCATTCTGTTCCTGCTGATGTTCCTGGGCGCCAGCGCCGGCAGTACCGGCGGCGGCGTCAAAGTCGTGCGCTGTATCCTGATGCTCAAGGCCGCCAAGGTCGGTGCGCGCCGTCTGTCGCACCCGCGCAACGTGACCTCGGTCACCTTTAACGGCAAGCCGGTCAGCCGCGACACGCTGAACAACACCACCACCTATTTTATCGTCTATTCCGCCATCTACGTCACTTCGGTCATTCTGGTGGCGCTGGACCCGAACCTGACCTCGATCACATCGGTCGTCACGGGCGTTGCCGCTACGCTGAACAACATCGGACCCGCGCTGGAAGAACTCAGCCCGACCGCCAACTACGGGTTTTTGTGGCCGCTGTCGAAAATCGTGTTCATATTCGATATGCTGCTGGGCCGTCTGGAGATCTTCCCGCTGCTGTTCCTGGTGATGCCCTCGGCGTATAAGCGCCATTTCCGCTTGCACAAGCCCTATTAAACGAACCCCCGTCTGTGGATGAAAGGAACGCCATGACTGACGGAATCACCAAAAAGCAACACGTAATACGGATCCGCACCATAAACTACGCGTTTTTGGCGCTTGTCGTTCTGTTTGCATTTTTCCTTTCCGTGATCGGAACGCAGATGAAGCACCAATACAATTCGCTGCTTGATGAGTGCGAGGTCTGCATCCGCGCGCTGAACGACGCACGCCGCGCGCAGAGCGCTGTCGACTATCTGTCGGGGCAGGTACACGCCTTTGTCGGAACGGGCGACACGGCCTTTTCGAACGCTTACTGCGACGAAGCGTGCAGCGACCGCGACGAGGCGATCGCCGGGCTTTCCGCGCTGTCGTCGTCCGTGAAAACCGACGCCCTGAACAGCGCCGCCGAAATTGCCGCGTCACTGGCGGATACGGAACGGCTGGCGATCCGCTACGCCGCCGCCGGCTACGGAATCGACGTGGATAAGCTGCCCGACGCCGTGCGCAGCACCGCGCCGGACCCCGCCTTTGACACGCCCGAAAAGCAACTTGCCGAGGCGCGCCGCCTGGTCTTCGGCGAAGAATACAACACCGCAAAAGCAAGCTTTCGCACCGCCCTTGACGACGCAATGGCCGGGATCGAAAACACCGTTGAGGAACTGGAAAAGCGCGAAGGCGTGATCGCCAGACGGCTGACGGCGCTCTCCTTCAGCGGGTTGGCGGTGGTGCTTCCGCTGAGCGTCGCCATGTTCGTCTTTGTAGCACGGCAGTTGATCTCGCCGCTGAACAAGGCGGTGAAGAATATCGCCGAGGGCAAGCGGGTAGAGAACGTGGCGGGCACGTATGAGATCCGCTACCTGATGAACACCTATAACGAGTTTTACGACACCAGCAGCCGCGTCAGCCGCGAACTGCGGCAGGAAGCGGAATATGACGCGGTGACGAGCCTGCGCAACCGCAGTTCATACGAAAAGACCTGCGCCATGCTTGCCAAGAGCACCGTGCCGCTGGCCGCGATGATGCTGGACATCGACTATTTCAAGCAAGTCAACGACACCTACGGCCACGCCGTCGGCGATCTGACCCTGCAAAAAGTGGCGAAGCTGCTGAGCGAGAGCTTTCGTGCGGACGATATGGTGTTCCGGATCGGCGGCGACGAATTTGCCGTTATCATGCTGGATATTACCGCCGCCAACGCGAACGTCGTCCGCGACAAAATCAACGCCATCAACGAGGCCTTGCGCACGCCGGACGAAAACGGCGTGCCCGCGCTGACGGTGAGCGCCGGCTGTGCCTTTTCACCGGCCGGAATGCCCGAAGGCCTGATGCGCCGCGCCGACGCCGCGCTGTATGAAAAGAAACACACGTCCGAGGTCGGTTTTGCCCCCGCGGATGAATCTCAAGAATAAAAAGAAGGAATTCCATTGAGTCCGATCACCCTGACCGCCCTGATCCTGTTTGCCGTCACCTACGTACTGATGATGGCGTTCCAGAAAATCCGCCCCTACGTCGCCGTCGGCTCTGCCGTGCTGTTTGTGGCACTCGGCATCATCGCCGCGCTGAAACCGGACCTGTTCGGGGCGGGCTTTTTTGCGCTCGGCGACGGCCGATACACCTACGGCGTCATTGCCGCGCTGCGTGAAATCGACTGGAACGTTATGATGATGATCGCTGGCACGATGGGCACGGTGTACCTGTTTATCGAGAGCAAAATGCCGCAGTTGATGTCCGACGTGCTGGTGTCGAAAATGCCCAACGTCAAGTGGGTGGTCGTGATGCTGTCGCTGTTCGCGGGCGTGGTTTCCGCCTTTGTGGACAACGTGGCGACCGTGCTGATGATCGCCCCCGTCGCGCTGGCCTTCTGCAAAAAACTGAAGATCTCGCCGGTCCCCGCCATTATCTGCATTGCGATCTCGTCCAACCTGCAGGGCGCCGCGACGCTGGTGGGCGACACGACTTCCATCCTGCTGGCAAAGGCCGCGCAACTGGACTTCTCGGACTTTTTCGTGGACAACGGCCATATCGGTATGTTCTTTGTGGTGGAGGCAGGCGCTGTTGTGGCGGCGCTGCTGATCTACGTGATGTTCCGCAACGAAAAGGCGCCCATCGACCATTCCTCCCGCACCAAGGTCGAGGACAAGTTCCCGACGGTCCTGCTGGCCGGCACGGTGCTGATGCTGATCGCCGTATCGTTCATCCCGTACAAAGAGGCCGCCGCGCCCGGGCAGATCTACAAGCCCGCCATCACCAACGGCCTGATCTGCATGGGCTTTTTCGCGGTGGGGCTCATCCGCGAACTCGCCCGCAAAAACTATGACGTCGTCAAAAACGCCTTCCGCGAAATCGACTATTACACCATCATCCTGCTGGCCGGTCTGTTCGTCGTGATCGGCGGTATCAAGAGCGCCGGTGTGATCGAGGTGATCGGGCAGACCATCGCCCAATGCGGGGGCGGCAGCAAATTCGCCGTCTTTTCCATCATCGTATGGGCGTCGGTCCTGTTTTCCGCCTTTATTGACAACATCCCCTACACCGCGACGATGCTTGCCATCGTACCGACGATCGCCGCGGGCTGCGGACTTGAGGGCGAAAGCGTGAAACTGCTGTATTACGGCCTGCTGTGCGGCGCCACACTGGGCGGCAACCTGACGCCCATCGGCGCCAGCGCCAATATTGCGGGCATCGGCATCCTGCGCAAAGAGGGGTATGAAGTCAAGAGTTCGACCTTTATGAAATACGGCGTGCCGTTCACCCTCGCCGCCGTCATAACGGGTTACCTGATGCTGTGGTTTATTTGGGGCTAATAAATAATTGGAGATTGTGATATGCAACTCATAAACATCCTCACGAACGCGCCTTCTTCGTCGAGTTCCGGCGGTCTTTTTCTGTTGGTCTTTTTACTTTTCTTACCTCTTTTGCTAACCGGCTTTTTGCGCGCCGTACGTCGCACACTCAGAAGAAAACGCAGGCGCAATAATAATCGCAAGCGTTACAATGCACAGCCTTCTTCTAATTATAGAGTAACCCGGATTCCATATTCGCATAATTATTACGAATCTTCTTATTATAAAGTGACCCATCTTCCATATGAAGAAATGATGGCAGATAAAGGTCGCCGAGGTGAATACAATACGTATTCGTACTTGTCCACCTTTGAAAACCTCGGAGCAAAAATACTCTTTAACGTTTACGTTCAAAAACCGGATGGCACCTACACAGAAATAGACCAACTGATGATATGCGGAAACGGCATCATTGTCTTTGAAATTAAAAACTACAAAGGGTGGATTTTCGGATCAGAAGACAGAGAAAAGTGGTGCCAGTCATTGAAGGGGGCTGACCATACTTCGCAAAAAGAGTATTTTTACAACCCGATTTGGCAGAATGATAATCACATCAAGTTTCTGCAGCAATCATTAAATGCCGGCTTCCCGATTTACTCGATGGTCGTTTTTTCGAATGAGTGTCAATTCAAAGAAATCAACACAACACGAAACAACGTTCGTGTCGTTCATGAGTATGAGGTAGCGGATGCCGTCGGCAACATCTGGAACAATACCCCCAGCAATTATCTTTCACCGGAAGGAATCGAAAACATTTATAATAAACTCTATTCTTTGACGCAAGTTTCCGCAGAAGTGAAAGCGCAACACATTCAAACAGTTCGAAACGCACAAGGCCATACCGCCGGTTACGCCCCGAACTCTGCTGCGCCGCAAACGGCACCCACACCTGCTCCCGCGGCGGCAACCCCGCCCGTGGTCTCCCCTGCTCCTACGGCGACAGCGCCGCAGAGTGCGCCCGTTCCTCCGGCAGCGCCGCCAGCGGTCGTCCCGGCTCCGCCGAAACCGCGCCGCGACAAAATTCAACCGCCGCCTTTCAAACCGACAAAGTAATCAAAAAAGACCTCATAGGGCGCCCTCACTTAGGGATTTGCTGCCGCAGAGGCGCACTTATTTGTGAAATACCGCGTTGCAGGGGTCGGATATCCGTTAGGAT
>CADBON010000196.1 GCA_902796315.1 Oscillospiraceae bacterium
TGCAGCGTCGTGCGTTTCCGTATCCGCTGATGGAAAAGTGCCGCCGCTGCCTGCTGCTGGAGAGCGCCGAGGGGGACGTCTACCGCGAGATAGCCGCCCGCGTCGCCGCTTTGCCCGAAGCGGAGCGTGTGCCGGACGCCGTGTACCGCGAGCGCCTGGCTGCCTGCAAGACCTGCGACCAGCTGCTGTCCGGAATGTGCCTGAAATGCGGCTGTTACGTCGAGTTTCGGGCGGCCTTCCGCAAGCGCGATTGCCCAAACGCCGCCGACCGCAAATGGCAGGCGCTGGCTTGACTTTTTTTGCCCGTTAGGGTACAATGTTGCCTACCTTTTTTGAACGTTAGGGAGTACGTATATGATCCGACCCGAAAACAGAAGTTGCTATCAGTATTTCAAAGACTGTACCGAGGATTTCGGCGTGTATGACGTCGCCGAAAGTTTCGGCAACCTGATCAGCCGCCGCAAGTTTCTCAAGGACGTCGATTCCGTCGCCGGGTACCTCGACAGCCGCGGCATCGGCAGGGGGGACGTTGTGACGATCTTTCTGCCGAACGTCGTGCAGAGCTTCGTCGCCTTTTACGCCGTCAACAAAATCGGCGCCATCGCCAATATCGTGCATCCGCTCACGCCCGCCAATGTGCTGGAGGATATTTTGCAGCGTACCGATTCCAAAGCGGTTTTCGTTTTGGATATTCTGATGGAAAAGTACGTGCCGCTCTTTCGGCGCCTGGGGCGGTTGGTGATCGTTTGCTCGAACTCCGATTACGTGCCCGGATACCTGCGCGGCGGCTTCAAGATCTATGAGCGCGTCAAGACCAAAGAGCGCGTGCCGTCCGCCAACACGGCGCATTATCACACCATCAGCCATCTCAATATGATTGCCCCGACCGTGGAAAACCACGGCGACGAGGACGCCGTTTACCTGCACGGCGGCGGCACGACCGGCAAAAGCAAGACCATCCGTCTTTCGTCGGTCAATCTCAACACGCTTGCGTTCAAGTTGAGTCTTTTAGACAGTCCGCACGCGCCCGGCGCGGAGTTCGCGCTGGTCGTTTTGCCGCTGTTCCACGCGTTCGGCTTGGGCGTAGCGTTCCATTTCAGTATGTGCGCGGGCTTTACCGTGATCGGTATGCCGCAGTTCAGCCCTGAAAAGGCGAACCGCTATATCAAAAAGTACAACGTGACCTTTATTCTCGGCGTGCCGAATATGTTCAAAAAGATGTTTAACGCCGGCAATTTTGACGGCGAGCATCTCAAAAAACTGCGCCTGCTGTGGGTGGGCGGCGATATGGTGGCCGAAAGTTTTCTCAACGAGTTCAACTCCCGCATCGAGAAATGGGGCGGTCGCGGCAAATTGCTGCGCGGCTACGGCCTGACCGAGGTCACGTCCGTGTGCACCGCCAACGTTGCGGGCGCCTATAAAGAGAATTCCGTCGGCCGTCCGCTTGCCGAACTGACGGTCGAGATCTGGAACGACAAGCGCAAAAAACTGCCCCCGAACACGATCGGTGAGATCGTTGTCGGCGGCTCGACCGTGATGAACGGCTATTTCGACAGTGAAGACAGCGGCGTCTATACCGACCGCCATGGCAATCGCTGGGTGCTTTCCGGCGATCTCGGCTATATGGACGAGGATGGCTACCTCTTCTTCACCGGGCGTAAAAAACGCTTGATCATCATTTCCGGCTACAACGTGTACCCGACCGACATCGAAGAAAAGGTCACGGAGCTTGATTACGTCGCCGAGGCCTGCGCCGTTCAGGGGTATATTGACGGCAAGCCAATCGTGCGCCTGTTCGTGACGCTGACCGAGCCGACCGATAATCCCGACGAGGTGTGCCGCTGTATCAAAGAGTATTGCGACAACACGCTGACACGCTTCTCGCGCCCGACGACGGTCGAGCTGCTGGAAAAGATGCCGCGTACCCAGATGGGTAAGATCGATTTTATGAAACTGACCGATATGCCGCCCGCGCCGCAACCCACGCTTAAAGAAAAATGGGAAGAGCACCGCGAGCGCCGCGCGCAGGAA
>CADBON010000197.1 GCA_902796315.1 Oscillospiraceae bacterium
GGCGTCGGAAGAATGGGTCTGGAACCACTGAACGTAATACTGCGAGATGATCTCTTTTTTCAGCATATCGCGAAGCAGTTTTTCGGTAACGCCTTCACCAACGCGCTTGTTAAGGTAGTTGTCAAGGGCGAACTGCGCCTGCTTGGCTTCGTCGGCGTAACTCTTGACGGCGTCGTCGATCTCGCTCTGGTGTTCCGCGAGGGTGGCGTCCATATCAAAATCCTTGTCGGCGACCGCTTTATCGTAAATGATGGCGGAGGAGATGCCCTTCTGCGCGGCGGCGAACTTGAAGTAATCCTGCCAGGTGCTCACGCCCTCGGGCGCGTCCTGACCGGTGTAATCCTGTTCGCTTGCGGGCAGGGAGGCGTCAAAACCGAAAATGGCTTTGCCGTAACCGGAGCCATAATACTGGTCATACTGCTGCATCTGCGAGAGCAGGTTCATGAACACCGAACTGTAATAGTAGTTGTATTCAGCGACGGTGAGTTTATATTCCTGCTTGCTCTCGCCGTCGGTGTAGGTGGCGGCGGTAAGCATCCTCTGCGGCACGCAGAAGACCTTTGTCAGCAGGTTGGCTACGCCGAGCAGCACGATGCCGACGACCAACACGATGCAGATGATCTTGACGATCAGCTGCATGGCGCGGCCGCCTTTACCGCTCTTGTTCTTTTTGGCGGCTTTGGCAAGCCGCGCTTTGCGCTGTTCGCGGTAGAGCTCTGCGCTGGTTTTCGATTCGTTACTAGCCATAATGTCCATCCTTTACTTCTTAATGTACGCATCCGATAAAATGCATAATAGCTTATCTATTGTATACCAATTCTCCGGATATTACAAGAGATATTTTTGATTTTTGAGACGAAAGCAACAAATTTACGCGACACATACCGCTTTTTCGTTTTTCTTGCCGAAGTTTGCACGAAAGTTTGACACGGCGGGGTAAAAAGTGGTATAGTTATCTTGTAATTCTTTATCCTCGGAGCAGTGTGTCATGAAAACCGGAAAGAAGAAAAAAATAGGGATAACCGTCGCAGTTCTTGTCGCGGCGGCCGTCGTGCTGGGCGTGGTGCTGCCGCTGTTGCCGAAACCGGCGCCGAAAGCGGTACAGCTGGGATCCGCGCAGGCCGGCACGGCGTTTTCCGACGCGTGGACGGTTGCGGCCGTCAATACCCGGGGCGACAGTTTTTTGGTCGACGCCGCCACGGGGTCCGTCGCCCTTGAAACGGCAGACGGGGATGTGTTCAACGCCTGTTCCGGCGACGCCGCCGCGGGCGACCTTGCCGCGGCGCTGACCGTCGTTGTGCGCGACCGGCGAGGCAATACCTATGAAATGGACAGCGCCTCCAACAGCGTGGCGTACAACAGTTTTAATTACGAGGCGGGGAGTGACGACAAACCCGCGCGTCTTGTGTTTGATTTTTATAAAGACGCCGCCGCTGCTCAAAAAGGCCCCGACTTCACCACCGGCAGTTTCTATCTGCGGGCGGCCCTCTGTCTCGGCGTCGAGAACGGCGAGCTTTTCGCTTCGCTGGACGCTTCTGCCGTCGAGCACGCAAACGGCCTTACGGTCGAGAGTGTGTCGCTGCTGCCGGGACTTCTGTCCAATAACACTCCCGTACCGGGCGATACCTATACCGTTCCCGACGGGAGCGGCGCCGTTATCGATTTGGCCGACGCTTCGTCGCCCGAACCGCTGTCGTTGTCGCTTCCCGTGTACGGTACCGATCTTGCGTTTGAAGATTACGCCGCCGGCGCCTATCTGCCGTTCTTTGCCGCTTCGCGAGGCGGCTGCGCCGTGACCGCCGTGCTGACCGCGGGTGACGCGCTCGGCTGTGTGCGCGCCGAACGGTTTTTGACGGGCGGCGGTTGTCTGTATAACCGCTTCACGCTTTGTCCCGGCGCCTATCACGACGGTCGGTACCGCTCCGGCGTTGCGTACGAAGGAACGGTGCGCCAGACCTATTTCGTCGCCGACGATACGGGCGATCCCGCGGCGACCGCAGCGGTAGTGCGCCGTGCGCTTCGCGGAATGAATTACTTGACCGACCATCCCGACTTTTCCAGCGGCGAACAGCCGTTCGTGATCGGCCTTGTCGGCTCACCCGACGGTTCCGAGATCGCCACGACCTACGGCGAGGCGGCCGAGGTCGTTGCCATGCTCAAGTCCAAGGGCCTGCAAAACGGCTCCGTCCGCTATTTCGGCGCGCTTAAAGGTGGGCTTGACCAGACGGGCGAGCGATTCGCTCTTTCGTCTTCACTGGGCGGCCTTTCCGCCTATAACGCGTTGTGCCGCTCGGCGGCGGCAGAGGGGTTCGGCGTCTATACCGAACTGAATCTGCTGACGTCTTCTTCGGCCAACCGCCGTCTTGTCGGGTCTTGTGACGTTTACGCCCTGCAGCGGGCCGCGCTGATGAAAGAAACGGAAGAGGCCGGCCTCTGCAACTTCGCCGACGTTTCACGGCGTCTGTCACGTGCATTTGCGTTCACGTCCAAACTCGAGAACTCCGGCTTTGTGGTCGGCGACGCCTCGTTCCTGCTGTACTCCGACCCCAAGAATGGTCTTACGCGTCAGGACTGTTTGGAATTGCTTCGCGACAAACTCTCGTCGCTGGCCGTAAACGGCAAGGTGATGCTTGCCGCGCCCGCCGTCTATCTGCTGGATACCGCCAGCGCCGTGGCGCAGGTGCCCGACGATGCTTCCTGCTCCGGCCTGCCGGGCGTTACCACGGTGCCGCTGCTGCAAATGACACTCCACGGCACGGTGCGGTACGGCACGCTGCCCGTAAACCTCACGTCAGACCCGGCGCTGATGCTGCTTCGTGCGGCGGAAACGGGCGCGTCGCCGTCGTTCCTGTTTACGTACCGCGACTGCGCGGGACTTGAATACGGTCTGCGCGCTTCCGAAACGGCGTCGTATTATGCCGACCTGCGCTCTCTGCGTGCGGTGATGGATCTCGAGATCACGTCCCGCGAAGTCGTGACTGCGGGTGTGTATAAGGTCACCTACGGTTACAGCAAAGTCGTGTACGTCAACTACAACCCCTCCGTCGTCAGCGTGGAGGGCGTGTATATCGACGCGCTCAGTTTCGTTGTGATCTGACGAACGGGTCTGAAAACGGATATTTCCCGCGTCTGCGGGTGAAATACAAACAAAATGATGGAGGTGTTTTTCTTGAATCACGACGAAGAAGTCCTTCGCTTGGTCGATTCTTACGGCGACTGGTGGAACAAGGGATTTGAAACGCCGTCTATGACGTCCTCGCTCTATCCCTACACGGCTATGTTTTCGCCGGTGCGCGTCAACCGTCTGACGCTGAAAAACCGCCTGGTCATGGCGCCCATGGGCAACATTTCCATGTGCGACGAGACGGGGCGACCCAATGCCAAAATGCTCAAATATTTTGAAGAACGCGCCCGCGGCGGCGTCGGGCTGATCACGTCCGGTCTGATACCGGTCTCGTTCGGTATCGACACGTCGCTGATCGAACTCGGCGAGTTAAGTTATTTCCCGCGCATCGACCGCAGTCGCACCGTGTTTGCGGCGTGGCGCGATCTGGCGGGAATGTGCCACGCGTACGGCGCGCAGTTCTTTATTCAGTTGACGCCCGGTCTCGGCCGCGTCGGCAACCCGCAGTGCCTGATGACCCAGACCAAACTCCCGCGCAGCGCTTCGTTCAACCCGAACTGGTACATGAGCAGCGTGCCCTGCGCCCGGTTGAGCGACCGTTCGCTGACCAAGATCATCAAGCGCATCGGGCAGGGGGCGGCGGACGCCCTTGCCTGCAACATCGACGGCGTGTACCTGCACGGTCACGAGGGGTATCTGCTGGAGCAGGTGACCAACCCCGCCTTCAACCGCCGCAAACTCGGCAAATACGCCGACGTGGAGCGGTTCGGCGTGGATATGGTCAAAGAGATCCGCAAGCGCGTTGGCCCCAATTACCCGATCATGTACCGCATCGACCTGTCTCTTGCCCTCAACGAGACGTACGGCGAAAAGATGAATACCGTCTCGTCGCTGAAAAAGTTCAGGGGCGGCAGGACCATCAAACAGACCCTTCACTACATCGACGAGCTCGTCAAGGCGGGCGTCGATCTGTTTGACGTGGATCTCGGCTGTTACGACAACTGGTGGCTGCCTCATCCGCCGTCATCCATGCCGTCCGGCTGTTTCCTCGACGTTGCCGAAATCGTCAAGAAGCACTTTGCCGAGAAGGGAATCAAGTCCAATATGGGGCTTGAAATACCCGTTGTCGCCGTTGGCAAACTCGGTTATCCCGATCTTGCCGAAAAGGCCCTGCGTGACGGCAAGTGCGATATGGTCATGCTCGGCCGTCCGCTGCTGGCGGATCCCGATTGGCCCAACAAGGCCTATGCCGGCAAGGTCGACGAGATCTGCCCCTGCATCGGCTGTCAGGAGGGCTGTCTGAACGAGTTCGTGGAAGGCGGTCACCCGCAGTGTGCCGTCAACCCGCGCACCGCGTTTGAAGAGGAATACGCACGCGAGGTTCCGCTTGCCGCGGTCAAAAAGAAGGTCGCCGTGATCGGCGCCGGCCCCGCCGGCGTGGTCGCCGCTAAAACGCTGATCGCGCGCGGTCACACCGTCGACCTCTATGAAAAGAAGGCCGTCGGCGGCAACGTCGTGCCCGGCAGCAAAGCAAAAATCAAGTATGAAGTCGCCAACTATCTGGCATACCTTGAAAAGACGGTCGAGGATCTGAAAGCGAACGAGCGTTTTCAGTTTGTGAACGCCGAGGCGTCCGCCGACGATCTCAAAGCCAAAGGATATGACGCCGTTCTCGTTGCCGCCGGAACCACGCAGAGCAAACCCCCGGTCGAGGGGCTGGACGGCAAAAACGTCTGCTTCGCCGTGGACCTGCTGATGAATCCCGAACTTGTGAAAGACGCGAAAAACGTCGTCATCATCGGCGGCGGCGTTGTCGGCGCCGAGACCGCTTATTATCTGAGTTACGAACTCGGCAAGTCCGTCAAGGTCGTCGAAATGGACAAGTACATCATGAATCACGCCTGCACCGCCAACCGCGGCCACATCATCCATTATTTGGAGAAAAACGGCGTGGAACTGCTGAACTGCACCAAACTCGTCAAGGTACAAGACGGCAAGGTCCTCGTTTCGCAGAACGTCAACAAAAACGTGCCCGATCCGTATCTGACCTGGGGCCCGATCCTGCCGTCGAACGTCGTGAACCCGCTCGACGCCCTGCACAAGATCAAAGACGAGTACCGCGACCGCGAACTCGAGGCCGACGCGGTCGTGTTGGCGACGGGCGTACGTCCCGCCGACAAACTCTATTATGACTGCCTCGGCGCGCAGGTCGCCGGTGAGATTTACAACATCGGCGACAGCTTCCGCGGCGCCCGCATCTTCGAGGCGGTCCGCTCCGCGTACCGCTGCGCTCTGAATATCTGAGAGGTGAGGAAAAATGGAATATAAAATGGAACTCACTCCCGAACAACTTGCCATTCTGAACGGTGAGAAAGGGGAGACGATGGCCAAAGTCCTGAAGACCCTCGTTTTATACGGCGAGGCCTTCGGCGCCACCAAGATGGTGCCCGTCACGGGCGAGATGGGGCACCTCGTCACCAGTTTCGGCCTGGGCGTTATGAAACCCGTGTACGAACTGATGGATAAACTCATCGCCGACGGCTGTGTTTCCAAGCAGAAATTCAGCGTCGACCCGAAACCCCTTGACAAAAACGTTCCCTCCGACCCGATCAAAAACCTGGTTTTCAAAAAATTCATGTATTCGGCGCAGGAGAGTTATGACAAACAGCTCGCCGATCTCGGCTTACTGAACAGCGACGCTTACACCTGCACCTGCTATATGGACGAGGTCGGCAATAAGCCCAAAAAGGGCGACGTTCTTTCCTGGGCCGAATCCAGCGCCGTCGTTTACGCCAACTCCGTGCTCGGCGCCCGCTGCAACCGCAACAGCGGCATCATCGAACTGTTCGGCTCCATCTGCGGTTTTGTGCCCTATTTCGGTCTGTTGACCGACGAGGGGCGCAAGGCGACCTGGGTCGTTGAACTGAAGGTGACCAAAAAGCCCGAAGCGCAGGTCCTGGGCAGCGCCATCGGTATGAAGGTCATGGAGGAAGTCCCCTACGTCAAGGGCCTGACCGACTGGATCGGCACCGAACTGAACGGCGACGCCACCGCTTACCTCAAAGATTTCGGCGCGGCGACTGCCTCAAACGGCGCGGTGGGTCTCTACCATATCGCGGGGCTGACGCCCGAGGCCGTCGAGCAGGGCGAAAGTCTGATCGCCGACGGTGTGAAAACCTATGTCATCGACGACGCCGAGCTGGAACGCGTCAAGGCGTCGTACCCCGTTATATGGAAGAATAAGGACGCCACACCGAAGCTCTGCTTCGTCGGCTGTCCGCATCTTTCGTACGCGCAGTTGACCGAATGGACGAACAACGTCAGCGACGCGCTCAAACAGAACGGCCGCACCAAGGTCAGCGTGCCCACGGTCTTTACCGCTGCGCCCGGCGTTGTCAAGAAGTTCCGCGAGGACAAGGAACTTTCCGCGAAACTGGACGCTACCGGCGTCGTGCTCAGTTACATCTGCCCGCTGATGTATATGAACAACCCGCTTGCCGAGAAGATGCCCGTTATTACCTGCTCCAACAAACTGCGCACCTATACCTCGGCGCGGTATTACACAAGCGCCGAAATTCTTGACATCATCACGAAGGGGGTCAAATGAGATGAAAACGTTTAAAGGACGCCCCGTCGTCGCGGGCACGGCCGAAGCGACTGCCCTTGTGTCGCACGGCGGTTTCAACACCCTCGCCTCGTTCCAGCATAGCTTGATGTTCGGCGACAAGGCGGCAAAATGCGGCGATCAAAACAACCCCGATCTGTATCAAAAGCCCATGGCGGGCGTGGCGCTGTGCCTGCCACAGACCATCGGTTCCACCACGGGCGGCATGGTTCTGTATTGCGCCAAAGCGATGGGCCGCAGCCCTTCGTGCCTGCTCTTTTCCGAGCATATCGACTCGCTTGCCGCGGCGGGCGCCGTGCTGGCGGCCGTCTGGAGTGACGACGGCGGTATGCCCACCGTCGACTGCCTCGGTGATGAGTTCCTTGCCGCGGTGAAAACCGGCGACAGAATCAAAGTGTATGAGGACGGCACCGTCGAGGTCGGCTGATCGGAATAAGTAGTCAGACCGGTTAAAAAGGAAAAACAGACAACGGCATCCCGTTGTCTGTTTTTTAATACATGCTGTTTGATTTTCTGTAAGCGGCGGGCGTCGTTCCCGTGCTCTCCTTAAATATTTTGCAGAAATGGCTCAAACTTGTATATCCGAATATATTGGATATTTCAATTACGGGCGTATTGGTTTTTACAAGCAAATCACATGCTTTGTTTATCTTCATACTCTTAAGATACTCAACTACGGTTTTGCCTGTACATTTTTTAAAACACTCTATAACAACAGGCGGGGAAAAACCCGCAACAGCATATACATCATCTGCAGTGCAGGAACAGTATTTCGGAGATTGAATGATATCCAGCGTATCAACAAACCACTCAGGCCAATCCAACTCCGAAAACGTTGTTTTTTTATAAAGAAGGCACATTCCTTCAACGATCATTTCACAAATGATTATACGGTAGTTTTCATCCGAATTCAACTTCATATGGCTTACTCTCTCGGCATTTCTGGCAAAAAAATCAAGTTCGCCTACCGAAAGATTGACCTCTGTTCGGGACTTGCTGATTATATCGTCAAAAGAAATATCAACAGCATTACAGATTTTTTGAAGTTTATCAGCGGTTACGCTTACATTGATGTGCGTACTTTTTTTGGAAGCAGACGATAGGATTCTGTGTCTGTCGTTTGGCTTGATTAATTGTAAAACACCCTTATCAAGTATTCTGCATTCATTGTTTATTTCATGGATTGCTTCACCTGACGTTACGATAAAAAACTCATAAAAATTATGGCAGTGTAATGAGGTTGCTTCCGACTTCCACCAATGGCATGAAACTCCGTAATTCACGAGAGACTTGTTGTTGTGATAATCAACCAGAACGGCATGCTCATTACCAATCCCGTTATTCGTGTTTATTTTGCACACCTCCTTAAAAAAATAGCTATACAATAATAGCATTTTTTAGGCGTAATTGTCAAATTTCGCCGTGCAAATTAAAAAAATCGCATATTTATTTAAATAATAGCAAGAATTCTCCGAATGTTTCGTATATAATGGGAATTGAAAGAAAAAAGGGGGTGATTGTTATAGAGTTACGCTACCATATCACAAAAGAACAGGAAGGCACATATTTTACGATTCCCTTTGACGTACCGGACAATGTTGAAAAAATAATAATAAGCTACGATTACTATCGCAAAGCCAAGGGTTTCATTGCGGCCCTTAAACCGACCAATACCATTGATATAGGGATTGAAGATAATCAAGGCCGTTTTTTGGGCTGGTCAGGCAGTGCGCGCAAAACAATCAGTGTCGGTGAATACGCTTCAACACCCGGTTATTTGTGCGAAAAAATTGTTTCGGGCAAATGGGGTATCATCACGGGTGCATACCACGTTATGCCCGAGGGCGTCGACATTACCTATACGATTGATTTTCAATATAAAGGGCAAAGACTTCTTTTCGGCGATTTACATGTTCACTCAACTGCATCCGACGGCACGAAAAACCTGTATGAGCTCGGCGTCATGGCAAAAAGAAAGGGACTTGATTTTTTGGCGCTGGCAAATCATAACAATTATTCGGAAAACTATTATTTGCCCCACATTGACGGCGTCACCTTTATTCCTGCGGTTGAATGGACGCATTACAAAGGACACATCAATCTTTACGGAGTCGAAAATCCTTTTGACAACTCTTTTATTGCAAATTCAAAAGAGGAAATGCAAGCTCTCATTTCAAATGCACGTTCTAAAGGTGCGGTTGTTTCGGTAAATCATCCCAAATGCAGATTCTGCCCGTATCTGTGGAACGATGAAAACGTCTTTGATCTGGTTGAAATATGGAACGGACCGATGCGTAAATCAAACAAAAACGCTGTTGACTGGTGGACTGAAATGCTTTGTAACGGCAGACATTTACCTGCTGTCGGCGGAAGTGATTTTCATAAACCCCTCGGCTTTTCAAAACTCGGCAACCCTGTTACGGGAGTCTATGCCGAATCCCCTGATCCCGAAGACATTCTTGATGCAGTTAAAAACGGAAAAGCATTTATCAGTCGCGGCGTTAACAGTATCCGGCTCAATTTAAAATACAAGAACGCTTCAATGGGCGATACCGTAAAATACAATCCCTCTGTATTTCTGACAGCGGAAAGCAACGCAAAATCCGTTATTCTCGTCACAAACAAGGGTGAAAAAAGAATCAAAATGACAAACGGCAAAGCGGAGATCGAACTTCCAAAGGTTACTTTTGCTTATATTAAAGCAGTTAACGGTTTCGGAAGGTTAAAAACAATTGCAGCAATATCCAATCCGATTTATTTTGAATAGGAGGTTTATTATGACAGAAAGAACCGCGCTTAAAAAGACTTCGCCGTTTCGTTACGGCATAGGCATGTTCGGCACATCGGTGCCAATTAATATGTTTAAGATGTATGCAGCATTCTTTTATGTTGACATGCTCGGACTGGACATGAAAAAGTATTCGCTTGTTCTTTTTATCTATACTTTTATTGATGCAATAGACAACCCTGTTTACGGATTCCTGTCCGACAGGACGCGGTCAAAATGGGGCAGGCGCAGACCTTGGTTGATAATCGGCACTCCGTTGCTCGTGCTTTGTTTCATTCTGTTTTTCAATGTTCCGTCTTTTGTTCAGAGCGAAAAGGGAAAGTTGTTTGTCTATATGCTGCTGATGTATATTCTGACAGGCACACTGGATTCCCTTGTCAACGCAAATTACGGCGCACTATTCCCCGAGCTGTTCCATAGTGATACCGAAAGGGCAAAAACAAACGGAATACGCCAAATCTGTCAGCTTCTTGCAATGACAATCAGCATTGCGTTAACGCCCATGATAACCGAGAGAATAGGATATCAAGCCACGTCGCTTGTTTACGGGATCCTGGCAGTCGCGGTCATGCTGTACAGTTTTTTGGGCTGTACGGAAAGCACAAACTATGAGGAACTTGAAAAGCCCTTACTTATAGACAGTATTGTTGCGCTTATCAAAAATCCTCATTTCTGGATTTTCGGCCTCGCAGTTGCTTTTTATTCGGCATCCTTTGCCCTAATCTCACAAGCGCTGCCGTTTTTTGTGAAATACGCGCTTGGGCTTGGCGGAAGCGCAACAACCGTTATGCTTGCAATTGTTCTGGGGGTTGCGGTCGTCGGAATACTTTTTTGGTCCCGATTGTCCAAAAAAATTACCATTATGACGATTTACCGAACGGGCTTTATAACCATGGCTATAGGATTTGTTCCCCTTTACTTTGTAAAAAACCTGCCTTTCGCAATCATCGTTTCGGCAGTAATGGGCTTTGGAATCGCAGGCTGCCTGACAACCATCGACTGCATCGGTGCTAAAATTGTTGATGATGATTATGCAAGACATGGTATAAAAAGAGAGGGAATCATAAACAGTCTTATGGGCGTTATGAACCGGCTTAACGGGCTGTATACCTCTCTTGCTTTCTATGTTGTTTCAAGATCCTTTGGTTTTATAAGCGGTGAGGAAACAGGCGATAACCCCGCTCTCGCATCAAGAGTCCTGCTTTGCGTTTTTCCCTTCATTGCCATGACGTTAGCAAGTGTTTTCTCTTTCTTGCTGAAACTGCCGGAGCGTAAAGAAAATGAGTAAATATCTGATTATCAATGCTGATGATTTCGGATATAACAGTCAGCAAAACAGTGCTGTATCGGAATTGCTTACGGCGGGATTAATAAGCTCAACATCCGTTTTAACCGTTGCCGAAGGTGCGGCAGACGCTGTCGGGTTTTCAAAAGAAAATCACATTGACGTAGGCGTCCATCTGACAATAAACTCAGATGATGAAAACAACAAGTGGCAAAGTCTGTCGGGCGCAAATTCATTCAAAGAAGGTTTGCCGCACAACCAAAAGGATTTAGTGTTCAAAACCGCAAGAAAAGATGTCGCAAAAGAACTGGAATGCCAGTACAATTTTATTATAAGCCGAGGCGGAACAGTCGACCACGCCGACAATCACTGCGCAACGCTTTACGGCACAAACGGCAGAAAGTTCTATATAGATGCATTTGATTTTTGCAGGAATCACGGCCTTCCGTTCAGGTTTCCGAAAACAAGCCGGTTTCTTGAACGGCAGTTGGAGAAAAAAGTTCCCGCCGTTTTAAAAAAATATCAACAAATGATCGTTCGCGCAGGCGAGAGAAGAGGCGTGAGGATGCTTGATGACCTTATTACAAACCCGTGGTCAATGAGCAGGATCAAAAACTACAACACGCTCGAAAAATACTACCTTGACGCTTTAGATAATTGCATCGAAGGTATAACCGAAGTGTTTTTGCACCCGGCCTTACCGACAGACAATGCTTCGGACGAGTGGCAAAAAAGGGTTTTTGAATACAAGATTCTGAAAAGCGGTTGCCTTCTCGAAAAAGCAAAGCAAAACGATATCCAGATCGTTTCATGGAAAATATTTGATTCAATTTGCCTCCCCACAGACAAATACTGATAAGTTTGTATCGCTCTCAAAGATATGTAGAACATAGCGGGTACGGCTATTTCGGCAACATTGCTTAAGGACAAAAGAACAGAGCAGACAACTCCGGTTGTCTGCTCTGTTTCGACCCATACGCTAAACGTTCCTGTGAAAGACAGCGTCGCGGGTGCTTTTTACGTTCGTGTTTTAAGCGGTCACGGCGTAGGTGATATCCCGTCCCGCTTCAACGTCCAGGAAGAAGCGCATGGCAAGCCGCGCATCAAGCGCGTCCAGCACGCCGTCGCCGTTGATATCGGCGGCCATGCTCTCGGCGCCGGTAACGGCCTCGCCCTCGAGAGCCATATTGACGACTTCTGAGTAGTCCTCTACCGAACACTCGCCGTCGCCGTTTGCGTCACCTGCCAGGCAAAGGGTCCACGATTCATTGGCGTAGTTGCTTCCGCTCGGGGCGGTGAACGTGTCGCCTGTGACGGCGGCAGTGCAGTTGCTCAGCCACAGACCGTTGAAGTAGATGGGCTCATCTGCGTCGGTCACCAGGCGCTTGAGAACGCGGCTGCTCGCCAGTTCCGCACAGTTGTGTGTCGCGGCGAAGCGGGTGTTGGGGTTGGCGGTGTTCTGCACGTATTTGGTCGAGTTGAAGGGGATGGCGAGGTTGTCGCTGCCCTGCACGTGCGAAACGTTAAAGGCGCTGCCGCCGAAGTGGGTGTCCTTTGTTGTAAGACCGCTGAGGAAAAAGTCGTCGCACAGCATATTATAATTGTCCTGATCGTCCCAGGTGATATCGAGATTGTACCATTTGCCGTCGTCCATCAGCACGCCGTTCCACATATGACCGCCGCCGCCCGCGGTACCCGTGATGCACGCCGCAGGAATTTTCAGGTAGTTGCACATGACCTGGAACGCTTCGGAGTAGCCCTGGCAGACGCACACGCCGTCCACAAGGCAACCCACCGCGTCGTGGGCGCGCGGGTTCTCGCTGCTTGTGCCGAGGTTCGGATCGTAAACGCAGGAGTTGGCGATGAAATCGTGCATACCCTTGATCAGCGCATAGCGGGTGCGGTACGCACTCGGGTTAAAGGTGTTGATCTTGTTCCACAACCGCGTGTTGTAGGAGGAAATGGCCGAAGCGTTGGCATAGGCAGAGGTGTCGAGGTTTGTGTAAACGGAGAACGAGGGGATTCGGTCACCCGCATCCAAATCACCGTTGTGGTTGAGGTCTTGATACTTGAAACCGCTCGTCGAGATGTCGTTGAAGTAGAATAACTCCGGCATATCGAGTGTGATGGCGTTCAACAGAAGCGTAAGATCGGGCCAGTCCGTCCATATGAGGTTCGTGAACGTGACGGTCGTCGTACCGAAATCCGCCTCGCGGAATTCGTCGTAGATCTCTTTCTCAAAGTCGGACAGCTTGCCGTACCAGGTGTACGTCTGGGCCGACGTGAACGGATACGCGTTATACGTTTTTGCGGGGGCGTAACGCGCATTGCTCAAAACGGTGGGGTCAATGTTTTGAGCGTCCACATGCCGCGCTTCCTCCCATAAAAGAGGGGGCTGGTCGGCGGCCAGCGCGACCGGCACGGCGATCGCAGCAAGCAGCGCGGCCGTGCAAAGGACGGCGACAAATTTTTTCCACATACAGTGGCACCTCCCGATAATTCTCTACCTTTATTGTATCATAGTCTATTTTATAGTGCAAGAAAAAAATAAACGGAAATTGTCGTAAGCGATTGCAAAGAAAGGTGGCTTATGGTACAATAGCGATGTTTATACACACTAATTTTTAATGAGGTGACGGCATGGAGCATTATCTGATCAACCCCCATCAAAAACTCTCGAAAATCAACCGCGACGTCTACGGCTCGTTTTCCGAGCATCTGGGGCGCTGTATCTACGAGGGAACCTTCGTCGGCAAGGATTCGCCCATTCCCAACGTCAACGGGATGCGCGTCGACATGGTGAACGCCCTGAAAGAAATCGGTCTGCCCGTTCTCCGCTGGCCGGGCGGCTGCTTTGCGGATGAATACCACTGGCGCGACGGCATCGGCCCGCTCGAACAGCGCAAAAAGATGATCAATACCCATTGGGGCGGCGTTGTGGAGGACAACAGCTTCGGCACGCACGAGTTTTTTGAACTCTGTCGTCAACTTGGCTGTGAGGCCTATATCACCGGCAACGTCGGCAGCGGCACTGTCCGCGAGATGAGCGAGTGGATCGAGTATATGACCTTTGACGGACTTTCGCCCATGAGCGAAGAGCGCCGCCGCAACGGTCAGGAAAAGCCCTGGAAACTCAAATATTTCGGCATCGGCAACGAAACTTGGGGCTGCGGCGGTAATATGCTGCCCGAATACTATGCCGATGAGTTCCGTCGTTACAACACCTATTGCCGCGATTACGCGGGGGTCGACCACATCTTCCGCGTCGCCAGCGGCGCCAACGCCGACGACTACAACTGGACCGACGTGCTGCTGAAAAAGGCCGCCCGCTTTATGGATGGCGTGTCGCTGCACTACTACACCGTGCCGACGGGCGACTGGGGCCACAAGGGCAGCGCCCTCGATTTTGACCGCGAGATGTACGTCGATACCATCCGCGCCGCCTATAAAATGGAAGAACTCGTCACCCGCCACAGCGCCGTTATGGACCGTTACGATCCCAAAAAGCGCATCGCGCTGGTCGTGGACGAGTGGGGTACCTGGTTCGACGTTGAAGAGGGGACGAACCCCGGCTTCCTTTATCAGCAAAACTCTCTGCGCGACGCCATCGTCGCGGGCGTTACGCTCAACATCTTCAACAAGCACGCCGACCGCGTCCGTATGGCCACCGTTGCGCAGACCATCAACGTTCTGCAGGCGCTCGCGCTGACCGACGGCGAAAAGATGCTCAAGACCCCGACGTACTTCGTCTTCAAACTCTATAAAGACCACATGGACAACACCCTGCTCGGCAGTTACCTGACCACGCCCTTCCTGCGTGACGGCGAAAAAACGCCGACCCTGACCGAAAGCGCGTCGCTTTGCTCCGACGGTACGGTCATCGCTACCGTCGTCAACGCCTCGCCCGACGAGGCGCAGGAGATCACCTGCCAGGTCGCCGATACCGCCGTCACCTCCGTCGAGGCCGAGATCCTTGCCGGTGAGATGCACGCGCACAATACCTTTGACAACAACACGGCCGTTTCGACCGA